>JANLTD010000302.1:0-2046 GCA_031362765.1 Acidobacteriota bacterium
AAACTCTGCATTCCCCAACGCGTCTGCGGATCGAGTGCGCCGAAAGGTTCGTCCATCAACACAATTCGCGGATTATTTATAAGGGTTCGCGCAATCGCGACGCGCTGTTTCATTCCACCCGAAAGGTCTTTCGGATAACGCTCGGCAAAATCCGCGAGACCGACTTCTTCGAGAATTTTTGTCGAGAGTTCTTTGCGTTTCTCTTTTTCAATGCCCTGTAATTTCAAGCCGTATTCGACGTTTTTGCGGACGGTCAGCCACGCAAAAGAAGTATAGGTCTGAAAAACCATTCCGCGGTCGCGCCCGACTTCCGTGACCGGCTTGTCGTCAACAAAGATTTCGCCTTTGGTCGGCGGAGTCAATCCGGCGATAGATTTTAAAATAGTCGATTTTCCGCAGCCCGAAGGCCCTAAGAAGACGATGATTTCGCCGCAATCGGGTTTGTCCGGAACGTCAAAGGAAACATCGCGGACGGCTTCCGTTTTTTCGCCGTCGCGTCCGATGTAAGTGACGGAAAGGTCTTTGACGCTGAGTTTTAAAGGCGGCGCGGTTGCGGTTTGAGTTGAAGTTGTTTCGGCTTGTGGTTCCATAAAAATCGAGAGTCGAGAGTTGAGAGTTGAGAGTGTAAGTAAAAAAACTCTTAACCCTCAACTCTCGACTCTCAACTAAAAGGTTTTGTCACGCCAGCGGAAAAGCAGATTTGAAATTGCGCGAATGATAAAATCGGTCAGCAGCCCGATGCCGCCGATCACGATCAAACCCGCAAACGACCACGAAACTTTCTGGTATCTTGTCGCTATTTGAACCATATTGCCCAGACCGCCTCCGGGATTGACGGCTTCGGCTAAAATTACATAAGTCCAAAGAATCGCGTTCATCACGCGGAACGAATCAAAAATATCGGGTAGTGCGGCAGGCAAAAGAACGCTCGTTATAACCTGCAATTTGCTGGCGCCAAGCGTCAGCGCGGTTTGTACCAATTCTTCCGGCACGGCGCGGATTGAAAAAACGACGACCGGCAAAAGATAGACAAAAACGCCGATAAAAAGAAAAGCGATTTTTTGCGATTCGTCAATCCCGAAATAAAACAGAAGAAGCGGAATAAACGCCGAAATCGGCATATATCTAAGCGGTGCGACGATTGGTTCAAAGAAACGATTAACCGGTTCAAACGCGCCCATAAAAACTCCGAGCGGAACGGCAACCGCAGCGGCTAAAAGAAATGCGAGAACAATTCTTCTCGTCGAAACCCAAACCGACATTGCCAGATCGTGTTGATAATAAAGCTGGAAAATCCCGCGAACAACTTCGGTCGGCGAAGGAAGTGTCTCAGGTCCGACCAAATTGCCATAAGTCAAAATGCACCAAATTGCGGTCAGCAAAATCGGCGCGATAAAACTGATTGCTAAAGCGGTTGAACGCGGTAAAGGCTGGCGTAATTCCATAAAAGAGTGGAGAGTGGAGAGTGGAGAGTGCAGAATTCGGAGTATTTTTACTCTCCACTCTCTACTCTCCACTCTCTACTAATTATCTAAAATGACTTTAATATCCGTGCGGCGATTTTGCTGCCGTCCGGCTTCGGTTTCATTCGGGGCGACCGGATTTGATGCGCCGCGTCCGATGGTTTGGAAACGATTCGGTTTGATGTTCGGGAAGTTTTTCGTGATGTAATTTCTCACGGAATTTGCCCGTTTTTCAGACAAAGTAGCATTTGCCGATTGGGCGCCGGTACTGTCGGTATTGCCTTCGACACGCAAAACGGTGCCGCCAAATGAAGTCATCAATTCGCCGAGCTTATCAAGCAAAAAGAATGAGCCGGACATAATTTCATCACTTCCGGGCGTGAACTGGATCTGAATCTGCTGCTGCAGGATCGGGACGTCAGCCTTCGACGGCGCTTTGGCGACAACTTCTTTTTCCTCAACTTTTTGTCCCGGATATTTGGTCGCTAAGTTTGAAACAAAACGCGCATCCGCCCAATCTTTCGCTGAAACGGTTTTGTTGACCAGACCTTTTTTGCGCCAGATCACGAATGCCGTATCGAAA
>JANLTD010000329.1:0-4455 GCA_031362765.1 Acidobacteriota bacterium
AAAGCCGGAAAGTCAATTTCATCCAAAGTTTCCAAACAAGAAATTTTGGTCGCTTCAAAAAAGAAACCTGTTATCGTTGCAGATAAAATCACAAAGAGATCGAAAGCCGAAACTTCCGCAAAAATTTCTCCTGCTTCGCCAAAAGCAAACAAAAAGGCAACGATAAATCAACCTTCTAAACAAGAAACAACCGCGACGGCTGTGGCGGCGAAACAACCTATACCGAAAACAGTTCAGATCAAACATGGAACCGGAAATAAAAAAACTACCGAAAAGAAACTTGAAATCGTAATTCCGCCGATTATTCAAAAACCAATCAAGAAAAAAGTTAAGCCGATCGGTTCGGCAGTTGTTCGCGGCAAAAGCGGACGTTATGATTTCGAGGTTTTTTCGATTGATGCGGAGTTAAAAGACGGTTCGGCAATTTATGTTATCTCAAAACGAGTGACCGACCAACGCGGTAAAGGTCATCTTAAATTTGTCTGCATCGGTCAAAGCGATTCGCTTCTCGGCGACATCAAGAAACACGCCAAAGGCGAATGTATCACAAAGCATAAAGCCAATGTGATCTGTCTTTTAAGAGAAGAAAGCGAAAAAACTCGGCTCAAAATCGAAACCGATTTGCGCGCGGCTCATATGATTGTTTGTAATCAGAAATAATTCTTGTTCAAATTTCAATAAAACCTAATGTTTGATACGATGTCTAAATTATGAATCGTCCCGAAAAAACAGAATACGCAGGATATTACGAAAAATATGTGTCGCTCGTTATTGAAAACGATATTGATTCCGCAATGCAAAACCAACTTGCTGAATTAACGAGTATTTTTGCCCCGATTCCCGAAGAAAAAGGCGCATTTGCCTACGCACCTGACAAATGGAGTATCAAAGAACTTGTCGGGCATCTGATTGACGGTGAAAGAATTTTCGCGTATCGCGCTTTGCGGTTTGCCCGCGCCGACAAAACTCCGATCGACGGTTTCGAACAGGACGATTACATCGCCAACGCTGATTTCGATTCGGCAAAACTTTCCGATCTGGTCGAAGAACTTTCTCTGCTTCGGCGCGCCAACATTTTATTTTTTAGTAATCTGAACGCCGATGCCCGGCTTCGCACCGGAACGGCCAGCAGTGCGGAAGTTTCGGTCCGCGCTTTGGCCTTTATTATGGTCGGCCATATCCGTCATCATTTGAATATCGTTACTGAGCGATATCTGACGCAATGAAATTTGACGCTATCATTATTGGTGCCGGCGCCGCCGGACTTTTTTGCGCGATCGAAGCCGGAAAGCGCGGGCGAAAAGTCTTGGTTGTCGAACATAACACGCAGCCCGGGCGCAAGATCTTGATTTCGGGCGGCGGACGCTGTAATTTCACAAACATTCAGACCAAAGCCGAGAATTTTATTTCGCAAAATCCTCATTTTTGTAAATCTGCCCTGGCTCGGTACACGCCCCAGGATTTTATTGAATTAGTAAAAAGATACCGCATCGGATTCTACGAAAAAAAACTCGGACAGCTTTTTTGCAGCGATAGCTCGAGGCTTATCGTCGAGATGCTTTTGGCGGAATGTGCAAAAGCAAAAGTCGAAATTCGGACAAATTGCGCGGTTAAAAATGTCCGCAAACCGTGTCATTTTGCGGTCGAAACCAATCAGGGTGTTTTCAATTCTGAAAATCTGGTGATCGCAACGGGCGGGCTTTCGTTTCCGAAAATCGGGGCGACGGATTTCGGTTACAGAATCGCCCGTCAATTCGGCTTAAAATTAACGGAAACCAGACCTTCGCTCGTGCCGCTGGTTTTTGCAAACGGCAAAAATTTCAGCAAGCTCGCCGGAGTTTCGATTGATTCGCTGGTTTCTTCCGATAAACAGGCCTTTCGTGAAAATATTTTGTTCACCCATCGAGGTATTTCGGGTCCGGCGATCTTGCAAGTCTCGAATTACTGGCAAAGGCAAAAGCCGATTTCGATTAATTTACTGCCGGATATTGATGCGCTTGCGCTTTTTGCACAAAACCGCGAAAGCAAACAAAATCTTGATAATTTTTTGAGTAAAATTCTACCGCACCGGTTCGCCGAAATTTTCACCGCGCAAACGGCTCAAAACAAACCACTATATCAATTTAACCGCAGCGAAATCGAAAACATCGCCCGAAGTTTAAGTAATTGGCAGATGTTTTTTGACGAAACCGAAGGTTATCATAAAGCCGAAGTAACGCTCGGCGGAATTGATACAAACGAACTTTCATCGCAAACGATGGAATCAAAGAACATTTCCGGTCTATATTTTATCGGTGAAATTGTCGATGTCACGGGTTGGCTCGGCGGGTATAACTTTCAATGGGCATGGTCGTCTGCGGTTGCGGCCGGCGGTTCGTTTTAAAATTAAAGCGGGGAAACGTCTCCCACACCGTTTCCCCTTTATCCACGCCGACTACAGGGTGCAGCCAACGTGAAACTTGTATAAATTTTTAGCGGGGAAACGTCTCCCACACCGCTTCCCCTTTTTTCGCGCCGACTACAGGGTGCAGCCAACGCGAAAACTAATTTTATTTGTTTTTCAACCGATAAGTCAACTGCTTATCTAACAAAAATAGAAAAAAAATAATCAACAATTTCTCAACATTTCAAATAGACCTTTTATGTTCAATTTTCATTGCATTTTAGTGAACAATTGTTTAAGATTCTACACAGTCGTTTAAGTTATGTCAAGGAAAAAAAGCGAAGTTTCTACAGATATTGGGTTTAGTGAGCGATTTATTGAGATTTGCGGCAGTTCGCAACCGGTCGAAATTGCACAATTGTTGAATATTTCCTATCAAGCTGCCAAAAACTATTTGCGAGGCAGACTTCCCGACACAAATTCGCTCCGCTCAATCTCAGAAAAAACTGACTATTCAATTAACTGGCTTTTGACCGGAGAAGGCGAGAAACTTGTAAAAAATGCCGTAAATAGAGACACACTTATACTAACCGACCAAATGCGGACATTTGTCAGGCAAACTTGTTTGGAAGTTATCAGCGAAATGTTAAGTATTCAAAACAGTTCCGCCGGACAAAAAATCGTCGTTCTAACGTCCGAAAATATTAAAGAAGAGAAAATTATGGACGAGTCATCAATCCTCACGGAAAAGTCCGATTAATTTTCTTCAACAATTATCCGAATATAGAAAACAGATATTTTTGAACAAACTTTAAGATATAATTTTCAGTTTCTGTATTAACCATGTCTTTCTCAGCGGCCTGAGGCGCGACCAAACAGCCGCTCGGACAGGTCTTTCCACCTGATCCCATTTCACCGTCTGCGAAAGCCACCGAACTAAAAAGACACACAAACAGAACTAACTTAATTGTTGTTTTCATTGTTTTTCTCCAGGAAATTTATTTTGAGTTGATACTTTTTGGTATCGCGCCTATAATATCAAAGATTGCCTTGATTTAGTTATGAATACTTTCCACACAGACGTTTCGGTTTTGATCGAAAGCCTGTTCAAACTTGAGAGATGCGGCAGATATGAAGAGGCTCTCGCAGAACTTCGAGACATTTGGGAAGACACCACCACCGTTCCGAAGGTTGATGGATTTGCGCCTCAAACAGCCGCTGAAATCATACTTAGATGCGGCGCACTTATCGGCTTTTTTGGACATATCAAGCAAATCCCTAATTCACAGGAAAAATCAAAAAACCTTTTAACCGAAGCGCGGAATCGTTTTCTTGATATTTATGATGTCGGGAAGATCGCTGAATGTGAAAATTATTTGTCGCTCGCTTATTGGCGAACAGGCGAATTAGTCGAAGCGGAAACGTGGATTGAAGAAGCCTTACTTCATAAGTTGCCAAATATCAGCGACACCAGACTTTATTCATATATCATCAGATACCTGATACTTTTCCAACTAAAAAGATTTGAGGAAAACCTTTCACATCTAAGAGAATTCGAAAATGACTTTAAGCAATTCGGAAGTGATTGTCTTAAAGGGGATTTTTATAATCATTACGGATTGAATCTGCGAAAAAAAGGTAAACAAAGCGCCGCTTTGGAAAAATACAGATTAGCTAAAAAATATTTACAAAAAGCCGATCATCAAAATACCCTTGGGATAATTGAAAATAATCTGGCGTATCTGTACAAATCGCAGAGCCGATTTATTGAAGCCCATCAAGCGATAGATAATTCCGTCGAGATCTTCAAAAAAGCCAAAGACCGCACCCGCGAAGGATTCTCGCTCGACACCAAAGCGGCAATTTATTTCGACGAAGGTAAATTTACGGAAGCGTTAAGAGTTGTCGAAAAGGCGATCAGGATTTTGAGTAGAAGTGAAAACGTGGATTATCTGGTGGCGACGTATCTTTCGAAAGCCAAAATTCTGCTTTATCTCGATGATCTGACGAAAGCCTTTTTATGTTTGTCCGATGCCGCACATATTGCAAAAACGAAAATCAGCGAAGAGCGG
>JANLTD010000338.1:0-1754 GCA_031362765.1 Acidobacteriota bacterium
GTCAAACCGCTGATCATCGAACCGCCGAATGAACCGACCTGAACTTCGCCATCGTCAATTATTTCGCCCGCAACATCTATAAATTCGCCGACCTTTATAAACGCCGAAAGCGTGTCGTTAAGCCGGAAAATCGCGTCTTCGAGAATCGGAAACGCTTTGTCCGGGTCGGTTTCGGAATACGCGCTCACCAAAAACCAGACTTGCATAAAATCCATATAGTTTTTCGGCGACGGATTAACGAGTGATTGCGCGTCCTTCATAATGTCAGCGGCGAGTTCTTTGTCGCCAAGCTTTGAAACCTGGCCGGCAAGCATACTGAGAGCCATTATCTTTTCTTCTTTTCTGCCCATTCCGCCGATGATTTTCCGCGCATCGGCGATGATCTTTTCGCGTTCTTCTTTCGGTAGCTCTTTCGAGCCGAGAGTTTGCAGCTTCTTCATCGTCTCTTCCTGCTCTTTTCGCGCTTCGATTTCCTTTTTCTGCATTTCGGTTTCGGCTTCGTTCTTTGCAAGCGGCGGTCCCTTTTTCACCTCAATTCGCGGATCGTCTTTTCCATCAAGTTCGCCGGATCCTCGCTTAACCTTTGTATTCCTGGCAAATTTAGTGCGGATCTGGGCGGCGCGTGCCGGGGCGTATTTTTCGATCATCGCCGCATATCCCGAAAAATCAGCTTCGTCGGTGGCGTTTCTCTGCAAAATTGCCTGCGCGAGAATTTCCGACATATCGCGCATATTTTGTTCGCTGAACATCGGTTTTTTGCCGCTTGTCTTTTTGATTTGCTCGAGATTTTCCGTGCCGGCATTGATAAACCCGACGATATTGTAAAGACTGTCCGGCGCGATCTTGTCGCTTTTGAACTTTTTGACGATCTCGTCGGCAAATTCCGCGCCCTTGTCGTTATCTTTTTCGTAAATCTTTTGGATCAGTTCGAGATGCGACCAATTAACGCCTTTTGCCAAAGATTTGCGTCCGAACTCCGCCGCCCGCGAGGCGTCTTTGAGCGCGATCTTTTTCATCAATTGGACTTCAAAATACGAATCGCGCTGCTCGATCTGTTTGCGGAGTTCGACATTTGAAACGATATTCAGCGTGTCGTAAAAAAAGTTATAAGCAAGCGTCGCATCGTGTTCCGCCAAACCCAAGGCGATCTGCTGACGAACGCCCATCGCCTTGAAAAACTTCTGTGTGATCCGCCCTTTATCATCAGTACCGCCGCCGCCAAACAATCCGCCGCGATAATCGCTCTCGTCCGGCGTAATGCCCAAAGTATTCATCTGCGCGTCATATTCCGCCAACAGTTGTTTGAAATCGGCAATAACCGTCAGATACATCGCCGTCGCTTCTTTTTCATCGTGAAACCACATCAAACCGGCCATTTCCGACGAAAAGCTGATGCGGTTTTCGAGCGACCTCAGAGAATTGACATCCGCCGAAGTTTCGCGCAAAAATACGACGGCTTCTTTGCGAAGTTCGTCGGTCACTATTTTCGGCTTTACTTTTTCGGGCGTTTGGGCAAAGGAGATTTGAAAAGCAGTTAAAAATAAAAATGCAACGAGAAGGCTTTTATATAACATTCGATAATCATAATGTGTCTGCCGGAAATAGTAAATAAAAATTTCACTTTGAAAGTAATGCCTCAGTAATAAGTTACTTTCAAATTAAACGAAAACTTCAAGACTGGAGCGCAACGCATCCTTGCTTGCCATGAGCGTCGTTTCGACGCGAAAAAGCCTTGTTAAATTTGAAGATACGAG
>JANLTD010000344.1:0-6793 GCA_031362765.1 Acidobacteriota bacterium
ATTTTGCTGTTTCGGTCGGACTTTTTCAGATGGCAATTCTTTCGAAAATGCCGCTTTTTGTATTCGGCGTTTTGGGAATGTGGATGTATTCGGCAGTTGATGCCTGGAAAACTGCCCGTCTGATTCGTTCCGGTGCAAAACCGGATTTAGCCGAAGACATTCTGGTGCAAAGATTTTCAGGCAATCCGAAGCTTTGGGGAATTTTACTGGCAATTCTCGGCGGAACATTCGTTCTCCAGATGTTCTTCGATTTGCAACATCTGATGCGCGGGCTTTTGCCGGTTTTGTTAATTGGGCTTGGGTTTTATATTTTGAGAAACTACATTTTCAAACCTAAAGAAATTGCACCGAATTATTCTGATTTTTCAACCCGCGCCGATGCGCCGGGCTTTATCATCGCAATGGAAGATTCGAATTATCGAAGCGAAAGATTTGATCCTAATAATGAATATCCGACAAAGGTTCGGTCAAAGAGTTGGAAAAACAGATAACAAACGGTTATTATGGAATTGGAACAGTTTTAATGGTTTCTACAAAACTAACTGTTCTGTGGTTAATTCGGATGTTTAGAAGGAAATTAATTTTATGCCAATTGCATTAAAAGTCGCCACAGGTATTATTGGAAGTATTTTAGCTATCATTGCTTTGGTGATTGCCGTCTTGAAAGGGATTCTTGCTCTTATCGGATTTGTTACGACAGCAATTCAAATCGTGATCGTATTAATGTTTGTCGCGGTCTTCATCGGCGTTGGGCTGATGATTTTCCGAACCTGGCAGTCAAGCCGAAAGTCTAAAGAGTAAGCTAAACTATCAGAAAGAAAGGCTTAGACATGCCATTGCGCCTCTATCGCGGATGTCGGCTTGATTTATCAAACAGCCTGTGATACCTTTTGACTTCCGTTTCTTTAAACAGAAAAAACGATTTATTAAATTTACCCCCTAAAAAGAGTTTTTACAAAAAATTCTTAAACAGGATTCGCGTTAGTCGCTCGCGGCTATTCTTGCGTGATTCCGTGTGCTGAAACGCTGGATTTTCGGCGCGTGATCATTATAAAGGAGCTTTTAAAGCGTAATGCAGCAAAATAACAAAAATTACAAGTTTTTATTATCACATACAACAAAATCAAAAATTTATATCAGACGAATTGAAGTTTCCAAAAAACTTCTTCATTCGGGTATTGCAATTTTTTTACTTTCATTCGGGATAGTTTCACTGGGCATCGTCGGAATTCTTAAAACCAATGTTTTAGCAAAATCGGAAACACCCGCAACATTTGAAACGACCGCCATTATTTTCCCCGACAATCAAACGATTACAGAACCGAAATCAATAGATTATAGCCGTCCCGCAGGATCAGAAAATTTTGCGATGAATAGCGGCGGACCTGTTTTGGACGTCCAATCAACAGCTGAGGAAGCCGCTGAAAGCGAAAATAGCGACATCGAAAATCAGATCCGTTCGATTCTGAAGACAGCAAATCCCGCATTTCTGCCGACAATGTGGGCACATCTCGGTAAAATCAACAATGAATTCGGTTTTCGCCGCAACCCGTTCGGCGGTCGCAGTTACGAATTTCATGCCGGAATGGACATTGACGGCGAACGCGGCGACACGGTCATTGCTCCGGCAAACGGCACCGTCATCAAAGCCGAATGGACCGGCGGTTACGGCAATATGATCGAGGTAGACCACGGCAACGGTTTGACAACACGCTATGGACATCTTTCCAAAATCGAAATTCAGGTCGGCGACGCTGTCCAACGAGGACAGCTTATCGGGTTGGTCGGTTCAACAGGACGTTCGACGGGACCGCATCTTCATTATGAATTGCGTTTGAACGACAAATCAATTAATCCGCGCTTTCTGCTTCCGCAGGAACCGACGGAAATTAAACGATCGAACTAAAAAAATAAGGTTAAATTATCGTAATATAAGGCGAGTCCATCCGGCGACTCGCCTTTCTTTTGTGATTTTTTTTTAACTTTGAGTTAGAATATTTTTATACTTAAATTTGTATGATTGACAAAAACTATTAACAAGGAATTTCAAATATGCGCTTAAAATCGAGAATATTAACATTTATGCTGATGTTTGCAATGTTGCTTTCGTCAGTTTCATTCGTCTTTGCATTCCCCGACGAGGGAATGTTCACGCCCGACCAGATCGCCAAACTGCCTTTGAAACAAAAAGGCCTGAAGATCAATCCGTTAGATCTATACAACCCGAAAGGCGTTGATATTTCCGATGCAGTGATCAGTTTGAGTATCGGTTGCACGGCTGAATTCGTTTCACCAAAAGGTTTGATCCTGACAAATCATCATTGCGGTTTCGACGCGCTCGTCGCGGCATCTTCCGCCGGAAAAGATTACGGTAAAGACGGATATACAGCGGATTCGATGAAAACCGAGCTTCCCGCCAAAGATTACAGCCTGACAATCACCAACCGCATTGAAGATGTCACGGGCAAAATAACCAAAGGTACGGAAAGTCTTTCGGGCGATGCACTTGCCGAGGCGCTGAAAGCCAACACCGAAAAATTACAAGCCGAAGAGCAAGCCAAAGTTCCCGAAGGAACAACGATTCGGATCCAGGGCTTAAATAGCGGATATTTTCACTATCTTTACGAGACCTCGCAGTTAAAGGATATTCGTCTTGTTTACGCGCCGCCCCAAATGATCGGTTTTTACGGCGGCGATCCTGATAACTTCGAATGGTCGCGCCACACGGGCGATTTTACGTTTTTGCGGGCATACGTCGGTCCTGACGGCAAATCCGCCGAATATTCGCCGAATAATGTGCCCTACAAACCGAAAAAGTTTTTGACGATGTCGCTCGGCGGCTTAAAAGAAAACGATTTTGTTTTCGCAATGGGTTTTCCGGGCGGAACGACGCGTTATCGTGAAAGTCAGGCGATCGAATATGCACAAACTACCAATTTCCCTTTTCTTGTTGAGTTCCTGACATCCTGGAGCAATGCGCTTCGAATGGTTGGATCTGAAAATGAAACGAAACGCGTTGCATTGCAAGGCGAAATCGCCAATCTTGACAACAGCCGGAAAGCTTTTGACGGCGGTGTTGTTGCGTTGAATCGCTCTGATTTTGTTGATCAAAGACGTGAAGAAGAAGCGAAATTTTCTGCTTGGGTCAATCAGAATGCCACGCGCAAAGCAAAATACGGCGAGGTTTTGGCAAATCTTTCCCGTTTATCAATTGATTTCTACGGGGTCGGCGCTCGTGACCGTCTGTTGAGAACCGTTCCGAATGTGGCTTACGCACCTGTTTACAAACAAATTATCGATGCTGTCGCGGCAGTGCGCGCAGGCAGAAAATTGGATGACAAAAAACGTGCTGAGATCGAAGCTTCTTTCAAAGATCGCGAACCGCTCGTCGAACGCGAAATGCTCAAATATTTCTTAAAAGCGGCGGCTGAATTGCCAAGCAACCAAAAATTTCAAGCCGCGGAAAATCTGTTCGGCAATAAACAAGGCAAAGCACGGCGTGATGAAGAAGAAAATTTCGCCAGATCGATCGCCGAAGACAAGGATTTTAATTCCGCCGAAGACATCATCAAACTTTACGACAGATCTTTTAATGATTTGAAGGAAAAATATCCGAATATCGTCAATCTGGCGGCGGCTCACGGCGATGAACGGGCCGCATACGGCGCAAGATTCGCGAAATTCAATGCCGATATTGACCGTAATCGCCTTTTGTATCAACAAGGAATGGCCGAGATGAAACGCATCACACCATACCCGGATGCCAATTTCACGATGCGTTTCACATACGGTAACGTCAAAGGCTACCAACCGCGCGAAGCCGTCAGTTATTCGCCATTCACAACGCTCAAAGGCGTGATTGAAAAAGACACCGGCGTTTTTCCGTTTGATGTTCCGGAAAAGCTGAAAGATTTGCAGAAGGCGAAGGATTTCGGCCGATTTGGCGTTGGCGACTCAGTGCCGGTAAATTTTATGGCGACGACCGACATTATCGGCGGAAATTCGGGCAGTCCGATCATGAATGCTTACGGCGAACAGGTCGGGATCATTTTTGACGGAAACTATGAAGGTTTGGGCAACGACCTTTTCTTTGACGCGAACTACAATCGGACGATTGCCGTGGACATTCGTTATGTTCTTTTCGTGACGGAAAAATTCGCCGGCGCAGGCTGGATTCTCAAGGAAATGAACCTTAAAGGCGGTGCAACAAAAGCCAAACCTGCCGGAGCGAAGTAAGCAGCTCTTTGAAAAGAAGAAAATTTAGTTCATGGCTTATTTGATTTTGGTTTAATCAAACAGTAAAACCAATTTCCGCAATTGTATCAGAAATGCTGTCAAAAATTTCTGACAGCATCTCTGAAACAATGGGAGGAAATGAAGACATTTACGGAAAACTTCTGACACGCACCACTAAAACCATACTCAATCGCTCCAGATTTGGGATTTAGGATCGCGGATCGATTGTTGATTAGAGGATTAATCCCAATTCAGAATTCCCAATTCAGAATTCCCAACTTTGGAACTACTGAAACTGGTAGGAAGTTATGCAAAGAATAAAGGTACTTGTCGTTTTTGTTATCGCGCTGATATTTGTCGCATTAAAATTTTCATCATCGCCGCCCGTCAGCGGACAAAGTTCGCTTTTGGCACCAACCAGCGTAACGGCAACCGATGGAATTTATTCAACAAAAGTCGGTTTGCAATGGGACACCATGCGTGGCGCGACGATTTACCGTATCTTTCGCAACACGACCAACGATCCGGCAGCCGCAACCGCCATCGGAGTGACCGAGGCAAATACTTTTTTCGACGCAAGCGCACCGCAGGGACAAACGTTTTTCTACTGGGTTCGCTCTGAAAATACAAATACCACCAGCGTTTTTAGCCAAGCCGAACAAGGTGCGCGAGCAAATGGCGTGCTTGGCGGCGGTATCCAACCGCTGACGCCACCATCGGCACCGCCGGGAAATCCAATCACGGCTGCCAAGTCCTCGCTTGGAAAAATACTATTTTGGGACGAGCAGCTTTCCTCGACGCGCACGGTCGCTTGCGGAACCTGTCATTCCGGCTCGGGCGGCGGAATTGATAAAAGAACCGGCACAGAGAGAACGCGTTCAACAAATCCGGGACTTGACGGGATTTTTAACAACGCAGACGACGTTTTCGGTTCCCCGGGCGTGATCGCAAACAATTTGGACGGCACCTTTACTTGGTCGAGCCCTTTCGGTTTCCGCGAACAGGTGACGGGCAGACGCGCAATGCCTTACACGGATTCGGCTTATCCGAATTTGCTTTTCTGGGACGGACGCGCTTCGAATGTTTTCCGCGATCCATTGACAAATCAGATTATTTTACAAAACGGAGGGGCACTCGAAAGTCAGGTTTTAGGACCGCCCGTGAGCGACACGGAAATGGCGCATTCGGGCAGAAATTGGCAGCAGGTCGCCATCCGCATAACTAATGCGAAACCACTTGCACTTGCGTCAAATATCTCGACGGGGTTGCAAAACTGGATTGGCGGAAGAACTTATCCGCAGCTTTTCGAGGAAGTTTTCGGCACACCGGAAGTGACGCCCGTAAGAATTGCGTTGGCAATCGCCACCCATGAACGCACGCTTTTTTCCGATCAAACACCATTCGATCAAGTTAATCAAGGCATCGGAACTTTAACCGCGTCCGAACAACGGGGAGCAAATCTTTTCGGTTCCGGCGTCTCGGGATGTAGTTCCTGTCACGCTGGAAATCTTCAAACCGATGATTCTTTTCGTTATATCGGTGTGCGGCCGACTAATGAAGACACCGGAAGACAACAGGTAACTAACGATCAAGCCAACGCTGCCGAATTCCGCACACCGACCTTGAGAAACGTTGAACTGCGCGGCGCGTATTTTCATAACGGAAATTTCACGACTTTAAGACAAGTAGTTGATTTTTACAATCGGGGCGGCGACTTTAATGCGCCGAACAAAGACCCGAATGTGCGTCCACTAGGTTTGAGTAACACTCAGCTTAATGATCTTGTGGCATTTTTAAGCCGACCTCTGACCGATCCGCGGGTCAGAAACGAGTTATCGCCATTTGATCATCCGCAGCTTTACACTGAATCAAATCGCGTTCCGGTTTTGACTGGCACAGGCGTTGCCGGTTCGGGCAGCTTGATTCCCGCAGTGACGGCGATTGAACCGCCGCTCGTCGGTAATCCGAGCTTTACGGTCGCGGTTTCGAGTGCGCTTGGTAATTCCCAGGCTGTTTTGGTCATCAATTCGACCGATCCGGGAACCGGTTCGATTCCCGCCGGCGGTTCGTTTGCGCGGGTCGCGGTTCAAACACAAGGCACCGGCGCGGGCAACGGCTACGCTTCGGTCAGTTTGCCGATTCCCGATAACGCGGCGCTGGTCGGACAAACCTTTTTCGGCCGCTGGTATGTCACGGACGCGGGCGCAGCCGGCGGTGTTGCCGTTTCGCAAGCTTTTCGCTTTACCGTCTTCCGCACCGCAACGGCAATAAACCGCGCCGCTCACGTTGATTTTGACGGCGACCGCAAGACCGATATTTCAATTTTCCGTCCGTCAAATGGTCAGTGGTGGTATTCAAGAAGCTCAGATTCGCAAACCTCCGCGCTGCAATTTGGCACGGGAACCGACAGAATAGTGCCGGTCGATTTTTCGGGCGACGGTAAAACGGATGTCGCGGTGTTCCGACCTTCGAGCGGTGAATGGTTTATCCTGAGAAGCGAAAACAACTCGTTCTATTCGGTTCCGTTTGGAGCAAACGGCGACACGCCGGCACCGGG
>JANLTD010000406.1:0-2407 GCA_031362765.1 Acidobacteriota bacterium
GGCAAGCTCGTGCCGAACGAAACCCGAATCGCCGCAAACTATTTCGGCTGATGTCAAGCGTTACACGCTGAAAGGCAAGGTCATTGCCGTTGATAAAGCGAAAAAGAAGGCGACCATTGAACACGAAGAAGTGAAAGGCTATATGGCCCCAATGACCATGGAATTTCCGATTCGCGCCGATTGGGTCTGGGAAGACCTAAAGCCCGGCTCGGAGATCAGCAACGCCGATTTGGTGGTTGATGATGCCAACGGTCAATTCTGGCTTGAAAATCTCGCGCTTGTTTTGGCTCCGAATCCTGATCAAAGCGTTCCGATTGACGATAGGTTCGCCCAGCTCGGCAAAGAAGTACCCGAATTTACGTTGACCAATCAGGACGGCAAACGCCTTTCGACGAAAGATCTTCGCGGTAAAGCGTGGGCGATCACCTTTATCTATGCACGTTGCCCTTTGCCGGATTACTGTATCAAAATGTCAACCAATTTTTCGGACGCGGCCTTGCAGATCATGAATTCAGATCTGAAGGACAAAACGCGGCTGGTGAGCGTTTCGTTCGATCCTGAAAACGACACACCCGAAAAACTTCGCTCATACGGGCAAGGCTATCTCGGCAAGGACGCGAAACCCGATTTCAGCGTTTGGCAGTTGGCGGTCGGCAACGACAAGGAAGTAAGGTCAATTGCGGACTTTTTCGGTTTGCGTTACGAAACCGACCAAAACGACAAAACGCAGATCAATCATTCGCTTCGCACCGCCGTCATTTCGCCGGCCGGCAAGGTGACAAAGATCTTCGCCGGGAACGATTGGACGCCGAATGATTTGCTGAAGGAATTAAAAGCGGCTCTGGGAACGCCGGAAAAACCGGTTTCGAATCCGAAATAAAGTGTAACGTTAGAATTGTGGATACTGCCGCCATCAAACAAATAAATTTCTCTGCCAAAGGATTAGAAAAAAGTGATTCCGAACTCGTCGCGTCGTGCCGGCGCGGCGAGGAAACTGCGTGGAACGCACTCGTCGAACGCTATCAGCGTTTGATAATCACGATTCCGCGCCGTGCCGGTCTGAGCGAAGAACAGGCGGCCGATGTTTTTCAGGAAGTTTTTCTGACCTTGTTTGAAAAATTGGATGACATCGAACAACCCGAACGGATCCGTTCTTGGATCGTGACGACCGCAAAATTTAAGACGTGGGCAATCATTCGCGGCAGCAAAGGCATTTATTCGCCGGCGACCGAAGAGGAAATGGAGCTCGAAATGGCGAGTCTGGCGGACACTTCGCCGCTGGCCGATGACGTTTTGATCGAACTCGAACAACAACATCAAATTCGCACCGCGTTAAAGGAATTGGAAGAACGCTGCCAAAAAATTCTTTCGATGATCTATTTGCAGGATTCGGCGGCAAGTTATGCAGAAGTGGCAACGGCGATCGGTGTCGGCGAAACGAGCATCAGTCCGCTGCGTTCGCGCTGCCTGCAAAAATTAGCGAAGATTTTACAGAAGTGAAAAAGTTTAAAAGTGAAAATGTGAAAAAGGTTAAAAGTGAAAACCCGTCATATTTTAGGGCTCAAAACTTTTCCCCTTTTAAACTTTTTCACTTTAGGGTGTATTTTTTAGGAAGTTCGTTGCACTGTTCGTCTGAGAGGGCAATTGAACGCAATGAACTTGACCGGAACAATGAACAACAAAAACGAAGATTTACTGAACAAGATCGTCTATCTGATGCAAACCGACAAGTCGGGTGATGCGCCGGCAGATTCGATTCAGTGGACGAAAAATCTTTTCCGCACTCGCGCGATTGAGCCGAAAAGATCGCTCGGACAGAAAATTATTGCTGTCTTGCAGATGGATCTGTCGCCGAACAAAGCAGTTTTCGGCGAGCGCTCGGCTTCTGCTTCTGAGGTTCGGCAGATGCTTTTCAATGCCGGCGACCACAGCATTGATCTGCGAATCACGAAAGCCAACAAAGGTTTTACGATTACCGGACAGATCTTAGGCGCAGATTTTGCCGGAGCGGAAATCAAATTGACGGGTTCAAAAAAATCTTTTATCACTCAAATAGGTGAATTGAGCGATTTTAAGCTTGAAAATATTTCAAAAGGCAAATATACTTTTTCGTTAAACACACAACCCAAAGAGATTATTATTCAAAATATCGAAATCGGTTAATGTTTCTTCTTCGGGGGTAGGAGAAACATCAGAAAAGCGAAAGGAAATTTATTTCTTTTCGCTTTTCTACCTTTAATGGCTCAGAAGTTTTCAGCGACGTGAAACACTTAAGGAACGTGTAAAAAATAACTTATAACTGATGTTATGCAAATTTGTTTTCAAGGGCTTCGCCGACAGATGTGCGGAAAGGCTGTGCCTTTCCGAAAGGCTTATCCCAACTCTCCGAGGCTCCGCCTCGAATGGC
>JANLTD010000410.1:0-1668 GCA_031362765.1 Acidobacteriota bacterium
ACGCTTGCACAAGCAAAGGAGTTCGTTAAAAAAGCTCTCTATGATTTCAATACCTACGCCAAAAAGATATTTAAAAATGTGAGTTGAAAAAGAGAGGTGAAACGAGTTTTTTTAGTAGAATTATTTTACCAAAAAAATTAACTGAAAAAGAAGCTCGTTTCGATGAATATATTAACACTTTTCGCCTGCTTTTCACCACTTATTTCGACTGTTTCGATTAGCCGACTAGCCGATATTGCTCAAGCGGTTTTGACTATGACGGGCAGAATTACGATGCTCGGCGTATCGCGGTGGAGCGAAAAAGGCAATAGTTATCGGACGATTCAACGCTTTTATGCCGCAAAATTACCGTGGGCTGAGATGCTTGCAGAATTTGTCCGGCATCATTTATTTGACCCGAATCACGAATATATTTTGGCGGGCGATGCGACAACAGTGACTAAATCGGGCAGCGAAACGCACGGCATCAATCGCTTTTTTGCAGGAAGTTTGGGCGTGGTCGTGAAAGGATTGGAGTTTTTTGTCGTCTCGCTGATTGACGTTGAAAAACGCGAATCGTATCCGTTGGCGGTCAAACAAACGGTTCGCAGCGAAGCCGAAATTGAGGCAATTAAACGAAGAAAACTGAAGCCGAAAAAGAAGTCGAAAAAGTTAAGCGGAAGACCGAAAGGAGTGTTGAATAAAGACAAAACGAGACTTAATTTATCGAGCGAACTGTTGCGAATAAACGACTTATTGAAAACAATGGTAAAACTTTTACAGGTTTTCGTGTCAGTCAAATATCTTGCTTTAGACGGACATTTCGGACATAATCAAGCCGTTTTGACAGCCCAATCAAACGGCTTGGAATTGATTTCAAAGTTGCGAAAAGATGCCGCGATGTTTGAAAAACACGAAGGCAAATACGGCGGAAAAGGTGCGAAAAAAAGATATGGCGAGCGGCTGAATTATGAAAAACTGCCGGCAAAGTATTTGAAAAAGAGCGAAAGAGACAAAGAAAATATCACGAATTATTATCACGGAATTTTCTTGAGCAAAAGTTTCGGCGGCAGTTTAAATGTGGTCATCATAGAAAAAATCGAGGTTAAAAAAGAGAAAATCGGACACGCGATATTGTTCGGCAGCGATGTGGAATTGGAGTGGGAAAAGTTGATCGAGTATTACCGTTTGAGATTTCAAATCGAGTTTAATTTTCGAGACGCGAAACAACATTTCGGGTTGGAAGATTTTATGAACACAACGGAAAACGGGGTGGAAAATGCGGCAAATTTGGCGTTTATGATGGTCAATTTAAGTGCCGAATTGTTAAAAAAAAGAGGCAAAAACTGCGTCGGAATAAATGATTTGAAAAGTCAATTTCGAGGCGTAAAATACGCGGTCGAAACAATAAAATTGATTCAACCGAAAGCAGAAATGATTTTAATAGAAAAGGTCAAAGCGGCAATCAGCCGAATCGGCAGCATTCATCGGCACAGGTTTTCTGAATCTTCTGCTTAATTTGGCGTAGGTATTGAATCAAAATATCCTGATGGAAGCATGGATTCGATGAAAACTGAGGGATTTTTTATAAATAGAAATGGTGGTTCACCAAGTTGGAAGAGGAGTTATGAAGAAGGCTCGGTCGGCAAAAGAATTGACTCAGTTTGGGACAAATGGTTTGAGCAAAAA
>JANLTD010000539.1:0-5402 GCA_031362765.1 Acidobacteriota bacterium
TTAAAATACCTTGTCGTCCTTTGTCGTTTGTTCTTTGTCCGTTGTAAATTATAGAAATTGCAAACTACTAATGACAAAGGACGAAAGACAAACTAATGAAACATAATATCACTTTAATTCCCGGCGACGGCATCGGACCGGAAATCGTGGCCGCGACTGTGCGGATTATCGAGGCTTCGGGCGTTGACATTGAATGGGAAACGCATATCATCGGTGCGCAGGCACTCGAAAAATTCGGCACGACGCTGCCCGAATTGACGCTTGAATCAATCAAACGCAATAAGGTCGCGCTCAAAGGACCTTTGATGACACCGATCGGCAAAGGCTTTACGTCCGTTAATGTCGGCTTGCGCAAGTCTTTGGATCTATACGCGAATGTGCGTCCCGTCAAAGCTTTGCCGAATGTTCCGTGCCGTTATCCCGAGCTCGATCTGGTGATTGTGCGCGAAAATACGGAAAGTTTATATATGGGACTCGAACATACGGTCGTCCCCGGCGTGGTTGAAAGCATCAAGATCATTACCGAAAAGGCTTCGACGCGCATTGCCCGTTACGCTTTTGAATTTGCCAGACTTCACGGGCGCAAAAAGGTGACGGTGATGCATAAAGCGAATATAATGAAACTTTCCGACGGACTTTTTCGCGATTGTTTCTACAATGTCGCAAAGGATTTTCCGGAAATTGAAGCCGACGACAAGATCATTGACAATGCTTGCATGCAGCTCGTAATGCGTCCCGAACAGTTTGACGTGATGGTGCTCGAAAACCTTTACGGCGATATTGTATCGGATCTCTGTGCGGGACTGATCGGCGGACTCGGACTTGCCCCGGGCGCAAATATCGGCGAACAAGGCGCGGTTTTTGAAGCCGTTCACGGGTCGGCACCCGATATTGCCGGACAGGGAATTGCCAATCCGACGGCGATCCTGATGTCGGGAATTTTGATGTTGCGGCATTTGAACGAATTTGACGCCGCCGATCGCGTCGAGGAAGCGTTGATGGCAACTTTCGCGGAAACCGATATTCGCACCAAAGATCTGGGCGGAACGGCAAAAACGGCCGAGTTTGCCAACGCGATAATTGATAAGATAAAAGTAATTGTTTAGGTCTTTGGTTTTTGGTTTTTTGTAAGAAATTGCTGAATTGGCGATGAATTTCTCACCAATCCGCTTATTTTACGGAAATCTTAATTGAAAATCAGCGGGCTTCCATTGAAAAGACCAAAAACCAAAGACCAAAAGCCAAAGACCTAATCAGTTACAGATAAAAACATAATGTTGCGTATGGTTGAAGCGAAAATATGGGAAAAGCCGGTTTCACACGGCGAGATCTTAAAGACCATCTGGAAGAATTTGGATTTGGGAACGCTTGACCGAAATCATCCGTTTCACACGCCCGTTTTCGGAACGATCGCCGATAATGAACCGAATCTGCGGATTGTTGTCCTGCGCCGTTTTTGGCGCAGACCGCCGGAACTCGCTTTTCACTCTCACAATGGAAGCCCCAAAATCGCCGAACTCCGCGCCAACCCTAATGTTTATTGGCTTTTTTATCATCCGCAAGAAAAACTTCAGGTCCGCGTCAAAGGCGCGGCGACGCTCCACACCGACGGTGAACTGCACGAGGAACAATGGCTCGCGACCGAACTTTTTTCGCGCCGCTGCTACGTTGGCGAACCACCAACGCACGAGAGTAAACGACCGACGACCGGCCTGCCCGAAGATCTGATCAACCGCAAACCGACGCCCGAGGAAAGCGAGCTCGGAAAAGCAAATTTTGTCGTTGTAACTTCGACGATTGATTCGATCGATTGTTTTGAATTGAACGTTAAAGGTCATCGCCGTTCACTCTTTGAATGGCACGAAAACGGAACGCTTTGCACCAAATGGTTGACTCCGTGAGGTTTATGTATTTGAAGAATATTTTTGCGACAACGCCTAACACAAATTAATACTCAAAAGGAATGCAATCGGAGAACTTTGATTGCAAGGATTTTGGAGGGGATTATGAGAACATTATTTTTGAGTTTGATTCTAACACTGGTCTTCGGCAGCGGGCTGACCGCCAATGCGCAAACGACACAGCAAGTTACGGTCACCGTTAACAAACAGAAAAAGGCTTCGCGCAGTAAATTGACGATCAAATTCGTCTCGGTCGAAGATTCGCGCTGTCCGCAGGGCGTGGACTGCGTTTGGGCGGGAAACGCGAAGGTGAAAATTAAGGTGACCAATCGCAAAGGCGTGTCAAAAACCTTTGAACTTAACACCAATCTCGAACCGAAGGCGATTAAATTTGATGGCTACGAGATTACACTCAGGAACGTCACGCCGTATCCGCGCTCAGACATCCGCATTGATAAAAACGGCTACGCGGCGACCTTCTTGGTCAAAAAGTTATAAGATTCCAACTGCTTAATTGTGTTTCTTCTTTTTCTTTTGCAATTGAGATAAGATATAAAGACTTTGCAGTAAAATTTAGTCAGCTGGAAAGGAAGAAAGCACAATGAATAACGAATATCTATCGCAGATCAGCGAACTCGAACAGGAATTTACAAAAGAATTACGCGGTTACGGGTCTTTGACGGTAAATCTGTCCGGCGCGTCGGACGATCAGGAATACCTCGGTTACGACATTCGCCCCGAAGACATCGAAGCGTTATATTTTGAAGGCATCGGCGTTCCCCGCTGGGAAACCATCAAGGCCGACAGCGTTGACCGGCAAATCGAACGCTACAACGAATCAATGCAAAAAGTTATGGCCGATTACCCGCTCATCGGACGCGCCAACGACACCGATAAGAAGGTTGAATACACGCCCGCCGAGGTTTCATCACTTCGCGAGGAATGTGATCGGGTGCTCGAAACCGCGACCGATCCGAAAGCCGTCCATTCATTGCGGAAAGTTGCGGTTGCCTGCCACCGCGCCGGCGACGATCAAAAAGGACTGGTTTTGATTCCGAACTAGAACGGATTTTGATTAAATGTGTGGTGAACGCTGAACGCACTTTACCGACCGGCGTTATACTGTTTGAAAAACTTTAAATTGTCGGTTCAGAGGCGGGCTACTGTCCGCCCATTCGCCTTAAATTTGAGAAACGGAGAAACGGCGGGCAGTAGCCCGCCTCTGAACCACGCAATAGTATAAAAGTATTTAATCCGACAATTTAAGGTTTTTCAAACACTAGTGCTGAAACGTGGTCAACAAAGTGCGTTCCGCGTTTATTGGACTTTTTTGCCAGACACTCATTCAAAATCCGCACTAGCCGACGAATCCGCTCATTTCGTTTTCTCGGGCGGGTCGTGAAGATAATGATCAATATAATCTGCGTCCTCGGCCGGGAGTTTTTGCAAAGTCTCCGCAGATAAATTGCGGACTCTTTCTGCAATTGCTTCATAAAGAGTCTTTTTATTTTCTTCGAGCAGAGAATCAACAAAATCCAGAACCTTTTGCTGTTTCTCAATCGGCAACTCCTTCATCTTGTCCGCGACGACTTGTGCTAAATCGGTCGACATAAAATTCACCTCAACTTTTTGCGTTATTCATCAATTCTTCGATCACATCCGCATCTTTCGGCACTTTTGACGTCAGATTCAGGTTGCCGTCTTCGGTCACTAAAACGTCGTCTTCGATGCGGACGCCAATGCCTCGATATTTACTTGGCGCGTCTTTTGCATCGGGCGGAATATAGAGTCCGGGTTCGACCGTTAAGACCATTCCGGGCGCGAACGGGCGCGAGTTTTTGGCTTGCTGTTCGGTGAAATAGCGTCCCGCGTCGTGAACGTCCAGCCCCAGATAATGCCCGACACCGTGCATATAATATTTCAGAAACTCTTTCTTTTTGATGAGCTCTTTGGTTTTGCCTTTCAGCAGTCCGAGCTCTTTCATCCCTTCGGTCAGCAATTCGATTGATAAATCCTGACGCTGTTTGACGGTGTTGCCTTTTTTTGTCGCTTCGATACATTCGTTTTGAACCGAAAGAACAACGTCATAAACTTCGCGCTGCGGCTTGGTAAATTTGCCGTTGACGGGAAATGTCCGCGTAATGTCCGAAGCGTAGCCCTTGTATTCGCAGCCCGCGTCAATTAGCAGCAGATCGCCGTCCTTGAGCGGCGCGTTGTTTTCGACATAATGCAGGATCGTCGCATTTTCGCCGCCGCCGATGATCGAATTATAGGCAACGCCCGACGCGCCCGCCTTGCGGAAATGATGTTCGATAAGTGCTTCGATCTGCGATTCGTTCATTCCGGGCTGGCAATTCTGCATCGCGAGAACGTGCGCTTCGGCCGCGATGTCGCCGGCTTTTTGCATATATTCGACTTCTTCCGGCGTTTTGTGCAGCCGCATTTCGCCCAAAATTATTGTCGGGTCAACGATCGTGTGCGGCGGATACGCGGTTTTTAATCGTCGGAATCTTTGCGCTGAAAGATATTGAATAACGGTTTGGTCGAGCTTTGCGTCAACGCCGAAACGGTAATAGAGTTTTTCATGGCCGTTGACGAGTTTGGGAAACTCTGCTTCAAATTTTCCGATCGGCAGAGCTTTGTCCGCGCCGTAATGTTTCTTTGCGCCTTCCGTGCCTTCGCGCCGTCCATACCAGGTTTCCATCAGCGGATCACTCGGGCGAACAAAAAGCGTGAACGGATTTTTTTTGTTGCCGGGCGCGATCACGGCGATCGCGTCGGGTTCGGGAAATCCGGTCAGGTAATGAAAATCCGGGTCTTGATGAAACTTAAATTCCGTGTCGTAACTGCGTGTTTGTTCGTGTGACGCGGGAATAATGGCAATCGCGTCCTTGCCGATGGCTTCGATAAAATCCTTTAGTTGTTTTCTCATAATTTCTCCTTACCGAAATTGTAACGCAAGCGCGGGTTAAAGAAAAATTCAAGACAAAGGCAACACACGGTAATTTAAAACCTTTGGTAACTTTGTGTCTTTGCGGTAAAAAATTCTTGCAAAAAATTTGAACAAGTATCGTTCTTGAAACATAAAAACTGTTATAATTCAAAAAAATTTGGTTTCTGATTAGTTCTTTCGCTTTTGGTTTTTGGTTTTTGGAAGAAATTGCCGAATTGGCGATGAATTTCACACCTTTACGCTTTTTTTTCTGAAATCTTGATTGAAAATCAACGGACTTACATTTAATAAAACCAAAGACCAAAAACCAAAGACCAAAGACCTAAACAAATACAAAATTTGAACGAAACGGAGATACAACAATGAAAAAGATTTTTAGTTTATGCGTGCTTTTAGGAATGTTTTCAATCGCGGCAGTGGCCGATGTTCGTCTGCCCGATACACCGAAGCCGACGCCTTCGCCGAAGCAGAACAAAACGAACGAAAAGAATCTGACGATCAGGCACGATAAAAAAGCGACCGAAGCGCGACTGATCATTCCGAAAAGC
>JANLTD010000547.1:0-3352 GCA_031362765.1 Acidobacteriota bacterium
AACCGAAAACGCCGACTCAGCCGCTTTGTGGATGCGTCTGGACGGCAACCGGCGCTTGTTCGGCTTTGACAATATGGATGATCGCCCGGTCAAAGGCACGACCGACTGGAAACAGTTTGAATTGGTTCTGGATGTTCCGAACGACACCGTCAATATTGTTTTCGGTACGCTCATTGCCGGCAAAGGAGCGGTCTGGGCGGACGATTTGAAATTGGAAATTGTCGGTCAGGATATTCCGTCAACCAATTTACTGTCGCCCGAACAAATGCGGCTTGAGGATCCGAATCGCAATCCGAAAAGATTGGACATCAAAGAGCCTGTCAATCTCGGCTTTGAAAACGGCACGATTCCATAAAATCTTCCGAGTGATTCTGCTGCCCGACGTGCGGGAAAGAAGACGTCGCTAATCTGATATCTATCGTCAAATGCCACGAGCAGCGAGGAGAAGGTTTGCCGACCGGAATATCGCGTATAATTTAAATTCTTCTATACGAATTTTGTGGGAATTATCATTTAAGGCAATTTCAGAAAATAAACTTGAAGCCGAGCTGCAACTGGCGGCTGTCTTGCGAGGTTGATTGTGTGCGGAAATCGGGTAAATTGCCGATTAGTTCGCCGTTTGTCGAATTGGTCGCAACCGTGAGGTTGTTGTATTGGACGATGCTGTTGACATTGAAAAGATTAAGAAATTCAGCGAAGATTTCGAGTTTGAAGCGTTCGGAAAATTTGAAAAAACGCGAATAGCGTAAATCAACATTGAATTGCGACGGCGTTTTGCCCGAATTTCTTTTAATTCCGTTCGGTCTGTCCGAAGAGCGAAAGCCGTCGCGGTTGAGGTCGCAGTTGCAAATAATGTTGAACCGTTCGCCGCTGTTGGCGGTGGTGATGATGCCGAATTGATTATTATTGAAAATGTCGCGCAAGAAGGTTTTGTTTTGGAAATTAAATTGCGGGCGAAAAACCAGACTCAGCACAAAAGTATGTCGTTGGTCGGCGAGCGAAAAGCCTTTGTCGAGGGCGCGGTTTGACGGGTCGGACAACACCAAGTTTTGTATAGTTCCGGTCGTCAGATTTTGTTCGGGTGCATCGTCCGTAGCTTTTGAGAGCGTGTAGTTTGCGCTCAATTGCAAGCCGCGTGAAAATCTTTTGGTCAACTGCAAAGTCAGAGCGTCGTAACGCGAAACGCCGACGGATTCGACCATCAGGACATTTTGAAATTGCGGAAAGATTCGCGTTGTGCAGGTTGCGCCGTTGATTGTCCCGAAAAGCGGTCTGCCGTCGTTCAACGCGCCGCCGATGGGAAGACAGTTGATATTGCGATAAATCGGGAGATGCCGCCCGCCAGAATGAATAACACCGGCGGCGAACGAAAGATTTTCGGTGATCGCCTGTTCGATTTGAAAATTAAAGTGCATTGCATACATATTTTCAAAATCAGGCGCGATAGTTTCAACATCCTGCCGCGCTGTGAGAGCCGAACCGGTGGGCAAAGAGCCGGAAAATGTATTCGGAAAATCCGGCCGGTTAAACGAGGTCGGCGTAAAACTCAAATTAAAAAATCTCGCATTACCGTTGTTTTGCAAAGCCCGCCGATACATTGCCAGAACGGGCTGGTCGTAGTAAATTCCCGCGCCGAAGCGGATAATTGTCGGGCGCGTTCCTTCGTGCCAAGCATAGACAATGCCAAGCCGCGGCGCGAAATTGTTTTTGTCAATATTAAATTTTTGCGAAGCCGGAAAAAGTGTTGACGAATCGGCTTTCGGAATTTGATAAAGGTCGTAGCGCAAACCGAAGTTGATTTTAAGGCGGCGCGTCAGTTTCCAATCGTCCTGCGCGAAGAAATTCCAGAAAGTCGCTTTGTAATTGATGTTTGGGTCGCCGAAGGTTTCTTCGTAAGTAGTGTAATTGCGCGGCGTGCCGTTGCGGGCGGCAATGTAAGCGATAATCGAAGGAAATGTGTAGAGGCTGAAAACCGCCGCCCGTTCGGCTTGGCTGTAAAGATTGATGCCGCCTCCGAATTTGACGACGTGAGTGCCTAAAGTGCGCGTCAGATTGTCTTGAAACTGCACGATAGTCCACGTCGGAAACATCGTGTCCGTGCCAATCGGCGAACCGAAATTTGCCACGCCCGGTATCACAATTGAAGGTCCCGTGCCGGAAAACTCTCCGCGTCTGATCAGCGAATTTCCCGACGATGTGCGGCGCGCATATTGAAAGCGAAATTCGTTGAAAGTCTGCGGCGTAAAAGAAGTAAGCTGAACTGCCAGCCCGTAATCTTTGGAAACCGCATCGCCACTGCGCTCCAAAGTGTCGAGCTTGCCCTGACCGAAGTTTTTTGACTGCAAATCGGAATGATTAAATCTTACGGAAAGGCGATTTTTATTGTTTATTTGCAGGTCGGAGCGGAAAAGATAAAACTGTCCGGTTTCCAAAAAAGGAATCGCCGCCGGAAATATCGAAGGCGAAAGTCCGGCGGCAATAAGTTGCGCCCGATTATCCGCAGTAATTGTTAAAAGCCGCGAAGCAACCGCTTTATCGTCGCGCTTGCCGTTTTCGTAAGCAGCGTAAAAATGCCAACGGTCACGGATTATCGCGCCGCCGACTGTCGCCGTAAAAAAATCGGCACGATTCGCGGGCAACTCCGCCGCCGGAAAAAAGAACGGGCGCGAATAAAACTTCGGACGGCGAAAACGATAACTGACCGCGCTGCTAAACTTGTTTGCCCCGCTCGGCGTAACAATGTTCATAATCAAGCCCGGCGTGTTGCCGAACTCCGCCGCAAACCCGTTCGTCACAAGCTGAATCTCGCTGACGTAAGTTTCGGAAATGAACATAAACCGCTGCGAACCGCGGTCGCCCTGATTGTTGGTGTTGCCGTCAAGCAGAAAGCTGACGCGCCGCGCAAAACCGTTGGCGTTGATATTGGGCGGAACAAATCCGCCTCTCACGCGCCCGTTGACATTGGCTTGCAGAAGTCCGAAGTTCAGCGGATTGCGATTTATGAGCGGAATATTCTGCACTTCGCGCGTATTCATCACGCGCCCCAGATCGGTTTTGCCCGCGTCTGTCACCGAAGTATCTGCCGAAATTGTTAGGACTTCCCGAATATCTCCGGTTTGCAACTGAATATCAATCGTCGCGGTTTGTCCGGTGACTAATGTGATGCCTTCGCGGACGAATTTCTTAAAATTCACAGCTTCGGCGATGATCCGGTAAGTGCCGAGCGGCAGCAGCGGAAAGCGATAAACGCCGCTGTCATCGGTTGTTACGTTTCTGTTCGCGCCGGTTTCGATGTTTATTACAGTGATCGTCGCGTTCGACACGGCGACCTTGTTTTG
The DNA here is from genome assembly GCA_031362765.1 of Acidobacteriota bacterium. Lineage (GTDB taxonomy): Bacteria > Acidobacteriota > Blastocatellia > Pyrinomonadales > Pyrinomonadaceae > JAFDVJ01. Next base: position 3,339 of record JANLTD010000547.1, read on the forward strand.
GTCTGAAATTGTGC
>JANLTD010000548.1:0-6961 GCA_031362765.1 Acidobacteriota bacterium
CAAGGAAAATCAGCATAAGCTTAAATTTCTAAATCAAACGCTTGGTATTACTGAAGATGCTGAAAAAAACAGAGAGCGTCGCCGTCAATCAACTTCGGACGAAAATGACAAAAAATCGCAGCAGATCGAAGATATCATCGCCGAACACGATTCTCCGAATACAGAGCTTTTTACAAAGCTGTTGAGCCAGGCCGCAAATCTGTTGGAAAAACAAGAAGAGAAAGACGCGTTTCGAATGCTCGAACGCGCCGCGTTGCTTTCGCCGCGCAATGTTTCATTACTTTCCTTTGTCGCCAAAACTTACTTTTTCGCAGATAAGTTTCCCGAAGCAAAAAAGTATCTCGAAAAAGTGTTTGAACTTGCTCCGGACAACTTTGAAACGCTACTTTTCTTAGGAGTTATCTATGCTGATGAAGCCCAAACCGACAAGGCACGGCGATGTTTGAGCATTTTGTCGGAAAATAAAGAAACTTCCCGGGTCGTCAATTTTGTATGGGGAATTTCGGCGGCGTTTGAAGAAAATTGGGCGGAGAGTATCGCGGCCTTTAAGTTGGCTTTGGAGAACGGTGAAATTCCGGAACTTCATTATCTGATCGGTTGCGCATATTTTCATCTGCACGAAGATGTTCTGGCATTGCGGCATCTGCAGCTCGCCATTTCGCTCGACCGAAAATATTCAGATGCGTGGTTTATGCAAGCCGTCATTTATCATTCGCAACATGATCAAGAGCGCGAAAGTAATATGCTCGAAAACGCTTCGGAAATGACGGAAGCTGGTGCGCAATGTCTGGAATTTGTCAGAAAACCCAAGCTGAATTTGGAAATTGCATTACCATTTCAGCATTTTAAGAAAAAAAATACGCGGCTTTTGACCGTCGGCGCGTTACGTTTAACGAGATTTTTTAGAAATGAGATCGGCAAGGCGATCGGGTAACCGATGAAAAAAGCGTGCATTACAATTGGATTGGCAGGAATTCTTTTTTTACATCAGGACGCCGTGTTTTCGCAAAGTGACGAGCCAATCCCAAAAACTCAAAAACTCGTCAACGAAATCGTCGAAAGATCTTATCCTGAACTCAAGAAAGTAAAAATCGAAATCAAGACATTCGATAGTAGTTCGAACTATTTCAAATCGCAATTTTCATTTTCGCGTTTTCTGACGTTTCGAAAGATTTCGTATGTTCTTTTTGTCAACTCGGAAGTTTTTCGCCGAAGTGCACCGGTTGACGGAATCCGTGCAATTGTGGTTCATGAGTTGGCGCACATACATTATTACGAAAGAAAAAATCGTCTTCAGTTGCTTGGTTTGGCGGCGTTGGCTGATAGAAGTTTCACCGCGAAATTTGAACGTCGCGCCGATTTGGAAGCGATCGTGCGCGGCTACGGCGAAGGCTTAAAGTCTTATCGGGAATGGCTTTATCGAAACATTTCGCCGAAAGCGATCAAAGCCAAAAAGCGCAATTATTATTCGCCTGCAGAAATTGATTCGATGATGCTGCGGTTAAGCGAAAAGCCGGATTTAATTGATTTTTGGCGAAAACGAGTGCCCCGAAATATGAATGAAATTGACGTCAAAAAGCCATGAAAAGTCTTTTAATAAAACCCGATTCAGGTTACGTGGTTTAACTTGTATTGGTCCGGCCGAGCGCACTTAAAATAATTAGCTTTGCTGAAAACAACACAATTTAGTGTCAAGTTTTTCTCGTCGGCGGGTTCAGCTCATTTCGGGAGATTTCAGTTGCGAATTAATAACCCGGTTGATGATGCTTGATTCATCTTCTTCGGTATTTTTCCAATCCTGGCCGCTAAGTGCTTTCACAATTGCATTATATTGTTGTTTGCTGATTTCCCGCGGCGGTTCATCAAAAACTTTCGCCATATATTTTACGGACTTTTCCACTCTTTCAATGCCGATATAAGCTTTTCTGTTCTTATTTTCTGCCATTCACCGATTTTAGCAAAAATCTTTAAGAATAATCTACTTTTCAGCCGCAGTTGAGTAATTAATGCTTTAGAATATTCAAAAGCCGGCATTTCAAAAGCACTATCTATCTCAAATGTAAAACCGATGAAAAATAACGATCAAAAACTTTTCTCGTGTATGGCAAACGGGCTAAGCGCCGAAACAACTGGCCCGTTTTGACAAGACCTTCGAAATAATCGGAAACTTATTCGCAATGCAAAGTATCAAACAAGCCAAAGCTAATAGTCAAAAAGAAATGGTCAAAGAGAAAATTATTGCCGCGCTCGATGTCGAAACAGCGGACGATGCACGGAAAATTATCCGTGAGATAGGCAGTGAAGTCGGCGCGTTCAAAATCGGTTTGCAACTTTTTACGGTAGCCGGCGCATCTTTTGTGCGTGAGGTCGTCGAACAAAACATCAAGGTTTTTCTTGATGTCAAGTTTCACGATATTCCCAATACAGTTGCGAAAGCGTCGATCGAAGTCGCACGTCTTGGGGTTTGGATGTTCAACATTCATGCGCTCGGCGGCGGCGACGTGATGAGACGAACGGTTGAAAATGTGCGGGAAGTTTGTGCTCGGGAAAATCTTGCGTCGCCGAAAATAATCGGCGTCACGGTTTTGACCAGTTCCAATCGCGAAACCTTGCGCGAAGTCGGAATTACTGAAGAAATTGATTCGCAAGTTTTAAATTTGGCGCAACTTACGGCAAAATGTGGTTTGGACGGAGTTGTTGCGTCGCCTTTGGAAGTTGAAGCGATTCGCCGAAATGTCGAGAATAAAGATTTTTTGATCGTGACGCCCGGAATTCGCCCGGGTTTTGCAACGAATGACGACCAGAAACGTGTAATGACACCAAAAGAAGCCGTTCGACAGGGCGCAGACTACCTCGTCATCGGCAGGCCGATCACACATCGTGACGACAAACTGGCGGCAGTCAGAGAAATCATAGCTGAGATTGAAACCGCTTAAACGAAAAAACTTTTAATGAAACAGACACTACTTCAAACTCCAATCCTTACGAATAAGTCGGCGATCTTTGATAATATTGTTCGGTTTTCTCTGGTTGTTTTTTTCGGGGCGATCGCTTTTTTTATTCTCAAAAGTGTTTCTGCCCAAAATGCCGGAAAGACAGAAACGCTTCCGCCGACGCCATTTCGAATTGGCGAAAGGCTGACTTATAACGTCTCGTTCGGACGATTTAAGAACGTGGGTTTCGCCGAAATTGCGGTAGTTTCACGCGGAAAACTAGGCGAAAAGGATGCCGTTGAACTTCATTCCAAATTCAAAACCAATGAACTGGTTGCCGCCGCTTTTTATCTTTTGGATGAATCACGCATTACCTATGCCGCGGCTGATTCGGGACTTCCGATCTATGTCCGAAAATCTTCAAACGCCGGAATTTTTCCGGAAGAAACCGTTGATAACTTTCTCGTCACGCCGACCACGAATTTTGATCTGCTGACACTTGTTTACCGCATCAGAAATGCGGGCGGACTCGGCAGTTTTTTGATGCAGGAAGATGATAAAGTTTATGCCGTAAACGCTCAGACCACGGTCAGCGAAAGAATAAAGACCGATGTGGGAGACTTTGAAACGACGATCTCTGCCATCCAAAGCGATTATTTTACCGAGCGTGGATTTAAAGATTTTCGCATCAATTTTAGCTCGGACGAAGAGAAAATTCCCGTCTTGATCAGATTCAAAACCCCGAAAGGAGAATTTAGGGCAGTGCTTGCGAGTCTTCAAAATACAGAGCCGGAACCCGAAACACAACCGACACCAACGCCCGTCCCAACGCCGCGGCCCGTTCAAACTCCGACCCCGAAACCGAGTCCGACGCCGAATTTGAATAATCTTCCGCTTTCGCAGAATTTACCGTTCGTATTGGGTGAAACGCTTGAATATAAGCTCGCTTCGAACGGGCAAAGCGTCGGAGCGTTCGTTCTTCAGGCAAGAGAACGAAAAACAATTGACAAGAAAGATACTTTGTTTTTGGCGGCGACAATTTCCAAGGTCGAAAAAGGAATCGGTATTTTCAATGCCGGCGATTCGATACTTGCGCAGGTCAGTGCTGAGACCCTTGCGCCCTTTCAGTTTGAAGTTAAATTCTCAGGAACCTTGAGCAGTTTTAATCAGTCGGCAAGATTCGATCAGGAAAGAGGAATCGCAAGTTTTGGCGGCACAAATCAAGTTCTGATACCGATCAATACGCATAGTCTTTTGTCGTTGGTCTATGCCATTCGCTCGTTTAATTTGAAACCGAGTAAAGATGCCAAAAACCCGATTAATGATACGCGGGTCGCGGTTTTTTACGGCACTCAATATTACGTTTTCACACTGCGACCGTTGGAATCCGAATTGATAAATCTGAGCGGCGAAAAAATTTCGGCTCAAATGATCACGGTCATCACCGGAAACGCGCAGCTTGACGCACTGAATCTGCGCGTTTGGCTCAGCAATAACGAAAAACGGACACCTTTGCGTTTCTCGATCGGTAGTTATCAAGCCGATCTGATTTCCGATACGGTCGCCCCGTAGAAATAATATTCCCATAAATTGGAATTTAGTAACATTGCTAATCTGTTTGATTTGTGAATTTCTTTTAATTGAAATTGAAAATGGATTTCAATTAGGATAAGATTCGGAATGCGTGGATGTTCGCCAAAAAAAAATCGCGCCTTTGTAATATTATGATGCTGATAAATCTGCCGATCGGGGAAACCGCCAAAGTCGTTTCGGTTAAAGGGAACAACGCAATCACCAGACGTTTGATGGAAATGGGCGTAGTGCCGGGTGTGGCGCTGAAGATCGTCAAAACCGCGCCGTTTGGCGATCCGCTCGAAATTCGGCTGCGCGGATATTCACTGGCGATGCGAAAATCAGAAGCCGAGGCGATTGAAGTCAGCGAATGAAAACTTTAAGAGTCGAGAGTCAAGAGTCAAGGGTCGAGAGTCACGCGGCTGACAAATCTGCGATCCGCGACCCGCAATCTCAAATTCTGATTGCTTTAGCAGGGAATCCGAACGCGGGAAAAACGACGCTTTTTAATGCTTTAACGGGCTTGAAGCAAAAGGTTGCGAATTATCCGGGCGTGACGGTCGAACGCAAGGAAGGGATTTGGAAGTTGGGCGAAGATGCGGCGCGCCTGATAGATTTGCCCGGACTTTATTCATTGGACGTTACATCAATTGACGAACAGATCGCGCACGACGTTTTGACCGGAAAGATCCAAAATCTCCGGAAACCCGACGCGGTCATCGCAGTTGTTGATGCAACTAATCTCGAACGAAATTTATATCTTGTCACCCAACTGATGGAATACAATATTCCGATCGTTATTGCGTTGACGATGGTTGATCTGGCCGAAAAACAGAGTCTTGAAATTGACACGGACAAGCTTTCAGCACTTTTGCAAATTCCTGTCGTCGCGGTCAAAGCCGCTCAAAAACAGGGAATCGCGGAACTTGTCGAAAAGGCTTTGCAATCGGTCCAAAATCATCAGATTCCGGCGTTGCCGTGGCTTTCGGAGACGGAATTTGTCGAAAACAGTTCTGACGAAGATATTCATTTAAGTCTTTCGGACGACGCCTTGACGAACCGCAAGATCTTTGCGCGTTATAATTTTATATCGGAAGTTTATCAGGAATCGGTCACCGCCGTCGAAACAACCGAACGAGGCGTTTCGGAAAAGATCGATGCCGTTTTGACGCACAAGTTTTTCGGGCTCGTGATTCTCGTCGCGATTCTGCTGCTCGTGTTTCAGACGATCTTTTCGTGGGCGGAACTTCCGATGAACCTGCTCGAATCAGGTTTCGGCGCGTTGGGCGAATTTGTCAAAGCTGAGATGCCCGAAGGCGTCTTGACGGATCTGATTGTGGACGGAATCATTGCCGGAGTCGGCGGCGTGCTGGTTTTTCTGCCGCAGATACTGCTTCTTTTTCTGTTTATCTCAATTCTCGAAGACACCGGCTATATGTCGCGGGCGGCGTTTCTGCTTGATAAAATAATGAGCAAATTCGGACTTCACGGAAAGGCCTTTCTGCCTTTGATGTCGAGTTTTGCCTGTGCGATTCCGGGCATCATGGCGGCGCGGACGATCGAGAATCCGAAAGATCGATTGGCGACGATCCTGATCGCGCCGTTTATGAGTTGTTCGGCGCGGCTGCCGGTTTATACGCTGATGATCGCGACATTTTTTGCGGGACAGACGGTTTTCGGTTTTGTCTCGCTCGCCGCCGTTTTGATGTTGGCGATGTATAGTTTGGGAATTATTGTGGCGATCATCGTCGCGTTTATTTTGAAACGGACATTGCTCAAATCGCCGCCGCCGCCGTTTGTGATGGAATTGCCGCCGTATCGTCTGCCGAATCTACGGAATGTTTTTCAGAATATGTTTATCCGTGCCGGACTTTTCCTGAGACGCGCGGGAACCGTAATTTTGGCGATTTCGATTCTGCTTTGGGCGTTGACCTATTTTCCCCGCCACGAAGTTTCAAGTTCCAGGACTCAAGTTCCAGGCGGGACGGAATTTACAACGAGCAACGAACAACCAACCACTAACGGCGGCACACAAATACAAAACAGTTATGCGGGCAAGCTCGGACATTTTATCGAACCGGTGATCGCGCCGCTCGGTTTTGATTGGAAGATCGGTGTTGCGTTGATCGCGAGTTTTGCGGCGCGCGAAGTTTTGGTTTCGACACTGAGCATTATTTACAACGTCGGCAGAGACGCGGACGCGGAAAGCGAATCGTTGACGCAGGCGATCCGCGATGCCAAGAAAGATGACGGCAGCACGGTCTGGACCCCTTTGACCGCGCTGACATTGATGGTTTTCTTTGTGCTCGCGATGCAATGTATGTCAACCGTTGCAATCGTCCGCCGCGAAACGAATTCGTGGGCGTGGGCGCTCTTTATGGTTGGATATATGACTGGTTTGGCTTATCTTGCGTCTTTTATCACGTATCAGGGCGGGAAAGTTTTAGGATTTGGTT
>JANLTD010000584.1:0-2003 GCA_031362765.1 Acidobacteriota bacterium
AGGCTTCGCGAGAACAGGCGCGAAAACGCTCGATTGACATTCAACTTGATTTCTATGTGAGCGTTTCCCGTTCTTGCTTGGCGCGAACGGGGCAAGCGAGACGCTTGCGCTCCAGTCCTAATCAGCTACTGTCCGGAAAAGGTCTTAACGTGTAAAGATGCTTGTTGCGCTTTGTCAAATGACAAAAAGTTTGCCGAATCAATATTTTTGTGAAATTTCAAAGTTCTGCTAAAATAAGCGCATCATGATCGAAAATATCCAAGCCATCTACAAAAACGGAGCTTTGCATCCTCTCAAACCGCTTGATTTGCCCGAAGATGAAATCGTCAGCATTGACGTGCGTGATGTTTCAGAAAATGATGCGGATAAAGAAAAATGGTTAAAGGATTTTGACGAATGGATGAACAGTCTCGATCCGAACACGCCAAATTTGACCGTTGAACAAATCAGCCGTAAAAGCATCTAAGAAGAACAAATCCGACGTCAATTATGAAATATCTCCTCGACACGAATATTCTATTGCGATTGGTTGAACTAACTCATCAGCAGCACAAAGAAGCAGGCGAAGCACTCAAAAAGCTAAAAATCGAAAATGCCGAATTCTACATTCTTCTGCAAAACATCTCCGAATTCTGAAACGTCTGCACACGCCCGAAAGAGAAAAATGGATTAGGTCTTTCAATCGCTGAAACCGATTTGCACTTAAAAAGATTCGAGCGTTTTTTCAAATTTCTGCCCGATACAACCGAAGTCCATAAAAATTGGCGCGAACTCGAAAGTCAAACATTTCGTTTCCGGCGTTCAAGTCCACGATGCAAAAATCGCCGCCGCGATGAAAGCACACAACATTCAAAATCTACTGACCTTTAACGCCAAAGATTTCAAACGCTTTACCGACATTAAAGCTCGCGAACCGAAAGCTGTTTGAATTTTCGGGCAGTGTGAAAATAAACGGCGCGGCTTTTAAAAAATGATTCAGCAGATTTTGTGATTCGTGATAAAATCGGCAAAGAGGTGAGATCATGACGACAATCCAATTAAGAATTCCGGATGAAATTGCGCGTTTGATGAATTCTTTTTCTCAGCCGAAAGAAGAGTTCGTTTTGGAAGCAATTGAGGAAAAAATCATCCGCGAAAAGGGCAAAGTTAAATTGGCGGAACGCGGTATCGGCGAAGCGGAAGCCTTGACACAAAGAGCCGCATTTGCGACGTTTGCCGAAGATTGGGACAATCCCGAAATGGACGTTTATGACAAACTATAAACGCGGCGACGTAATCCTCGCGTTGTTTCCCGATTCAAATTTGCAGACCGCGAAAAAACGTCCGATTCTCATCGTTCAAGCCGACGATCTGCAAACCAATCTACCGCAAATAATCGTGGCGATGATCACCAGCAATTTGTCGAGAAAAGCGCATCCCAGCCGCGTTTTAGTCGAACTTTCGACGCCCGACGGAAAACAAAGCGGTCTGGTTTCCGATTCGCTCATCGCCGCCGACAATCTCGCCACTCTGCACGAAAAATTCATAGACAAAAAACTCGGAAGTCTTCCGAATATGAACGCCGTCGAAAAAGCATTAGCGCACACTTTCGGGCTGAAGCTAAAAGATTAAGCATTAAAATCAATTTTGTTTCCGGCGTCCAAGTCCACGACGCAAAAATCGTCGCCGCGTATGAAAGCGCACAACATCGAAAATCTATTGACCTTCCACGCCAAAGACTTTGAACGCTATACTGACATCAAAGCCGGCGAACCGAAAGACGTTTAGAATTTTGGGTGGCGCGAAAAAGAGTAATTAGGCTTTTGTGAAAAAACGGATTACTCATCTGTCCGTCGTTCTTATTTCTTATTGTCTTTATCTTCCCGTTTAAATTCCTTAATGTAATTCCAAATGTACAACAGACAAAAAAGAATTACACTAATCAGAAGCGTAGTTTTAATTATTAATGCTTCTATCAAATCAAAATGACTCAAAATGTTCTTAATTTCTTCCATAATTCTATT
>JANLTD010000586.1:0-1982 GCA_031362765.1 Acidobacteriota bacterium
CATCGAATCTTCCCACAGTTTGCACTGTGGGCTACTAATAAGTCACCGTCTTCGACGGTTTAGATCTAACTCACGTTAATTTACAAAGTATTAGGTTGCAGATTTTAGACAAAATTGACAATCTTGAAACTTTTCCGCGCCGTTTGCCGTCTATACAAGGAAATCTTTTCAGACAGATTCAAACCATAATTTTCAGGAGAAATCAGTAAAATGTTACGACGTAAATTAGTAAGCGCATTTTTGCTTTGCGCGATCTTGGTTCCGACGGCTTTTGCCCAATCAGGCTCGATCTACCAGGCACCGAAGGAAACAATTGATAAAATTAAAGAAGAAGGAATGAAAAATTCGCAGGTAATGGAGACTTTGAACTACCTGACGAATGTTATCGGCGCACGCCTGACGGCTTCGCCGAATATGAAACGCGCCAACGAATGGACGCGCGATCAGATGACGAAATGGGGAATGCAGAACGCCAAGCTCGAAGCGTGGGGACCGTTCGGCCGCGGTTGGGAATTAAAACGCTTTTCGGCGCAGGTCAGCACGCCTTACGCTTTCCCGATCATCGCTTATCCGAAAGCGTGGTCGCCCGGCATCAGCGTCGTTGCGCCGCAGCCGGTGATGAATCCGAAAGACAAAAAGAATAAGATGATCCCGCCGATTCCGCCGTCAACGGTCTTAACGGCTGATGTCGTTTATATGGATGCCAAAAACCCGGCTGATCTTGATAAATACAAAGGTCAACTCAAAGGCAAGATCGTTTTGATGTCGGACGTGCGCGAAGTAAAAGCCGATTTTGACGGAATGGGCGAACGTATGACCGACAAACAACTGCTCGAAATGGCAAATTCGCCGGATCCGGCGAGCATTCAGCGTCCCGGCGGCGGACAGCCGAATCAGATGCAGGCGCGTCTGCAAAGGTTTGTTGATGGTTTGAAACGTGCGAAATTTGTGATTGACGAAGGCGCGGCAGTCGTCGTTGACAACAGTTTCAACGGCAGCGGCGGAACGGTTTTTGTGCAGCAGGCATCGGTGGCGGCCGATATTCCGGAGAATCCGATGGATCTGTTCACACAAAAACGTCTGCAGCCGTGGGATAAAGAAGCCGAATCGAAAATGATTCCGCAAATGACGGTCGCAACCGAAGATTACAATCGGCTGGTGAGAATGGTGCAGGCCGGCCAAAAAGTTCAGATGACGGTTGATCTGGCGGTTCAATATCACGACGAAGACACGATGGGTTACAACACGGTCGCCGAAATTCCGGGCACCGATCCCAACCTGAAAGAAGAGGTCGTGATGCTCGGCGGACATATGGATTCGTGGCATTCGGGAACCGGCGCAACTGACAATGCGGCCGGTGTTGCCGTCGCGATGGAAGCCGCGCGAATCATTATTGCTTCGGGCTTAAAACCGCGCCGGACGATTCGCGTCGGGCTCTGGTCGGGCGAAGAACAAGGTCTGTTCGGTTCGGCAAATTATGTCAAACAGCATTTCGGCGAGATGAAAGGCGGTGGTAATATCTTCGGCATTCCGCAGCCCAACGCGGCCAAACCCGAATTGATCAAAGGCGCGGATTACGACAAACTTTCCGCTTATTACAATTTAGATAACGGCACGGGTAAGATCCGCGGTGTGTATATGCAGGGCAACGCAGCCGTTGCGCCGATCTTCCGCACGTGGCTCGCGCCGTTCGTTGAAATGGGCGCTTCAACCCTGACGATGCAGAACACGGGCGGCACCGATCATTTGTCGTATGACCGCATCGGACTTCCCGGTTTCCAGTTTATCCAGGACGAGATCGAATACGACACCCGCACGCATCACTCAAATCAGGACGTTTTCGACCGCATTCAAGCCGACGATATGAAACAAGCGGCAACCATTATGGCTGCGTTCGTCTATCAAACCGCAATGATGGACGAAAAAATGCCGCGTAAACTGATGCGCTAGAAAAGGCACACGGTAAAAGCAAAAGGCAAAAG
>JANLTD010000616.1:0-4076 GCA_031362765.1 Acidobacteriota bacterium
CCTTGTTAATTTTACGGCACTAAACCAACAAACATCATTTTCCCGCTCTCGCGCTCAGGCAACCGGGACGGATTGCGCTCCAGTCGCTAAAACTTATCGCTGACGCATTACACGAAAACACCAATTATTCTTGCATCAAAATGGCGAAAGTGGTTAAATCAAAGTTGGAAGTAGCCGCGTTCACATTTTAATTAGTTCATTCCTAAATACGCTATGAGAGACGATGGTCGGTTCGATAATTTCTCGACCGACGAAGATATACACATCAGCAGGATTCCGCCCTCTTTCAAATCACTAGCCGACGAGGTTCGCGCGCGCAGCCAGAAGCCTAAATCAACGCCGATCACGATTGCCCAAAAACTTTCGCCTTCGGAATTTAACACGGCGATGGTTCATTTTTACCGGGGCGAGGTGCAGCGGTCGAATGTCTGGCGCGGACGGCTCGATGCGACGACCAATTGGGCGGTCATCACCGCCGGCGCAACGCTTTCATTTGTTTTCAGTTCGCAAGATAATCCGCATTTTGCGATTCCGATCAATTCTATTTTGGTGACGATCTTTCTTTTTATGGAAGCGCGGCGTTATCGGTATTACGAGGTGTGGGCAAGCCGCGTGCGGGTTTTGGAAACAGGTTATTTTGCGCCGATGCTCTCGCATCGCACGATTCCGCCCGATATGGAATGGGCAGAGCATATCTCGGCAGATCTGATAAACCCGCATTTTACGATCAGTATTTGGGAAGCTTTGGGCCGACGGCTGCGGAGCAATTATTTGTGGATCTTTATTCTGCTGGCTTTAAGCTGGACGCTCAAAGTTTATATTCATCCGTCGCCGATTATTGTCGGCAGCGGGTCAATCACGCCGATGGATATTTTTCTGCAGCGCGCTTCGGTCGGACTTGCGCCCGGCTGGTTGGTCATTACGGTCGGTTTTCTTTTTAATGCGGCGATCTTTTTTATTGCCTTTGGAACCTTAAAATTAAGAGATTCAGCAAGCGAGGTTTTGCCGCTTGAAGATTTTGAATGGCACCCGCTCAAACAGGTTTCAGATTGGGCGGAAACAAGCCTTAAGAAGAGAAATACGATTCGCCGCTCTAAAAAAGCGCGCCAACGTGTGCGCTCAATTCACAGAACCGAGTCGTAAAAGGTAAAAGGTAAAAGGTAAAAGGTAAAAGGTAAAAGGTAAAAAATGTCTTACTCGAATTTATCTGTCAAGTAAGACATTCTTAAGTTTTACCTTTTACCCTTTACCTTTTACCTTAACAACTTTCACCTTTTCACTTTTTCACTTTTTCACTTTATTTGTTAAATTTTTCCTTACGATTAATTTATCAAAATAAGGAGAAATAATAATTTTATGCCGATTGAATTAGATGACAGAGGTAGAGCGTTGGAAAACGAATACTTTCATCGTAAGGAGCAGGAACTGCTCGAAAAGATGAAGGCGAAACTTCAATCAGAAGAATCTAAGAGTTTAGAACTGAAATGTCCGAAATGTGACGGAACGTTGCACGCGACCGATTTTGACGCCATCAAAATTGACGTTTGTGACAAATGCCGCGGCGTTTGGCTTGATGCCGGTGAACTTGCTCAAATCGCACAGAAAAACGACAGCGGTTGGTTCGGAAAGGTATTTGGTTAATGTGGGAGAAAAAAGATGAAGCATTTGCGAAATTTAGCTTTTACGTTCCTTTTGTTTACACTGGCCTTTTCGGCTTTTGCCCAAAAACCGGCGACAAAACAAATCGAAACAAACGTTGCTGTTCAAAGTTCGGTTTCTACACAGAATCTGAAATTAAAGAGCAAACTGATGGGGCGTGAAATGCCCTATCGTGTCATCCTGCCGAAGAATTATGCCGCCCGAAAAGCTGAGAGATTCGCGGTGCTTTATCTACTTCACGGATTGACCGGACATTTCGACGATTGGGACGAAAAAACAAAACTTCAGGGATATGCGGCGGACTACAATTACATATTCGTCACGCCCGAAGGCAATGACGGCTGGTATTCGGACAGCGCGACCGTTGCACGGGATAAATACGAAAGCTATATAATGCAGGAATTGATCCCCGAAATTGATACCAAATTTCGGACAATTGCCGACCGACCGCACCGCGCGATCGCCGGACTTTCGATGGGCGGTTACGGTTCGCTGAAATTTGGCTTGAAATTTCCCGACAAATTTGTTCTTGTCGGTTCATTCAGCGGCGCGCTCGGCGCGGCCGGTTGGACTGATAAAACTCTCGGGAAAGGCTGGAAGGTTCTGATCGATTCGATTATGAATGTGTACGGCGCGGAAGACAGCCAAACGCGCAAGGACAACGATATTTATAAGATGGTGCGCGAGATTTCGCCCGAAAAAGCAAAAGCCCTGCCTTTTGTTTACCTCGATTGCGGCACCGAAGACGGTTTGATCCAGCAAAACCGGGATTTTAACGCGCTGCTCGCCGAAAAGAAGATTCCGCACGAGTTTCGCGAGCTTCCCGGAAAGCACGATTGGGTCTTTTGGAATTCGCAAATACAGGAATTTCTGCGCGTATCGGGAAAGTTCATCAAATGAATAAAGTGAAAAAGTGAAAAAGTTTAAAAGTGAAAAAGTTGATTGACAAATAATTGCGTTACTTTTCGATTTCCCCCCTTTTTCACTTTTTCACTTTTTCACTTTTTTACTTTATATATGCTTAATTTTGCTATCGAAACTGCGCGGGACGCAGGACAAATATTGCTCGAAAAATTCGGGCGCAAGATCAATATCTCAAAAAAAGGCGACATCAATCTCGTCACCGAGGCCGATCTGGCATCTGAAAAACTGATCATTGAACGCGTCAAAAGTCATTATCCGAAACACGCGATTTTAGCGGAAGAATCGGGCGATGCTGTTTTGATGCAAGGCGCAAATACCTGGAAATGGATCATTGACCCGCTTGACGGAACGACGAATTTCGCGCACGGCTACCCGTGTTTCTGCGTGACGATCGCGCTCGAACACGACGGCGAGATCGTCCTCGGCGTGACATTCGACCCGACGCGCAATGAACTGTTCGCGGCGGAAAAAGGCAGAGGCGCGACGCTCAACGGCAAGCCGATCCGCGTTTCCGATACCGAAAAACTCTCGGAATCTCTGATCGTCACCGGCTTTCCCTATAATTTCAAGGAAAAGCCTGATTTCTCGCGGCATCTGACCGACTTTCTCCTTCATTCGCGCGGCGTCCGGCGCGACGGTTCGGCGGCGATCGATATGGCGTATGTCGCCTGCGGACGTTTTGACGGTTTTTGGGAAGAGGGTCTGAGCCCGTGGGACGTCGCGGCGGGGCTTTTATTGATCGAAGAGGCCGGCGGGCAGGTCACATATTACAACGGCGAAAAATACAATATTTATTCGCCGCCGATCTGCGGCTCGAACGGCCTGATCCACCGCGAAATGCTCAATGTTCTTCGCTGATCGTGGGATTGATTTCCTTTGTGGTTTACTTAAAACGGAAGGGGCGGCAAATCTATGCCGCCTATGTTCCGTTTTTTCTGATTGTAAGAGTCCGACGCTGTTTCTATCGCGCCGGATTTTCTTTGAAATTAGTTTTATCAGGTCTTTTTGTTTTGCGCCCGCATTGTTGTCAATCTTCAATATTGTAAAAAAACAATCCCCATTCAGCTCTTAACTCTCAGATCTCCACTCTTTACTAAGGAACATAAGCCGACGGCACTGACAGATCGCCCGCCAGACCGAAATTTGTAAAGCCGACGGTCGCGTTTGAACTTCTCAGCCAATACCAATTGTGCGAAGCGGCGCGGAAGATTCCGACATCGGTTTTGCCGTCGCCGTCGTAATCGCCGAGCATCGGAACGTCGTTCGGCAAACCCCACGAAACATATAAAGCCGAATTGTCGGAACTCTTCAAAATATAAAAATCAGGTTGATTGGAATCGGTCGTGCCTCTGAAAACGCACGGGTCGGTTTTACCGTCGCCGTCGTAATCGGCGGCGCACGGTCGGTCAGTGGCAATGCCGAACGGAAAAGCGACATACGTGCTTGTCGCGCTCATAAAGAGATGCCAAACGCCGTCTTGCGGGCGATAAACC
>JANLTD010000636.1:0-4669 GCA_031362765.1 Acidobacteriota bacterium
ACTATTTCTGCGGAACGCGTTTTGCAATATAACATACCGACAATTCGTTTTGGTGCGAAAAAATAAAATTTAGGAGAATTTAAAATGCTTGTAAAAATATACGGAATGTTTTGGACTATGATCGCAATTATTACTGCGTTACTTCTTATTACAGGAAATTTTACAATGATAACTTTGGTCTCTTTCGGCTTTGTTTCCTTCGGAATGATTTTTATTGGAATGATGTGTGTATTGCCTTCGGTGGTCGGTCATCACGAAAATATTGAAGCGCCGAAAGTTAATATCAAAACTACCAAAGAAAAAAGCGGAATCTTTGATTCAAAACATCTTGCCACGCGTTAGAACTGATCAACCTTACTAATTTCAAAAGAACTAGACCAACAAAGGAGGCATCTCAAAGCCTCCTTTCCTTTAAGTAAACTAAATAAACAAAGGGTTGGGTTAAATTGCTTAGTCAGATGAAAATAAAAACTCATAAAGGTGTTGTTGCAGAAATGTAGATTTTAAGGTGACTTGATTTGAACAGTCTCAAATTTGAATATTGAAATTTCAGATAAAATTATTGAGATCCGTGAAAACAAACGGCATTTCGGAATTTTCAATAATAAGGAATTTATTATGAGAGAAATATTAAATGCAAAATGCACGATTTTTTATATTTTATTGTTAACCGTTTGTTTCTCGGCAAACGGACAAACCGTTGCCCAAAACAAGCCTGTTGAAGATCGAAAGGCGGCCGAAGAGCGTTCAAACGATGAAACGAAGGCACGAATCAGACAGCTCGAATCGGAGGTGCAAACGATGAAAGACGAGCTTGCGGCACTAAAAGGTCTGATCAATCAAACTCCTCAAACTCCGACTGTTGCGGCTCAAACGGAAAACAAAACCGACGCTTCAAAAACAGAAGCCGTCAAACCTGAAACAAAACAAACGAACCAGCAACCAAAGCAACTCGGCGTTGACATCGGTTCTGCCCGCCTGACGCCATACGGCACGATCTATTTCAACGCATTCGGCAATAGCGGCGGAACGAACAACACGGACGTCCCGCTTTTTGCCACGACAACCGGCGGCGCAAATACGAGCGCGAGCGTTCGGCAAACGCGTTTGGGAGTCAAGCTCGAAGGTGCAAAGGTCGGCAACGCCAATCTTAAAGCAATTCTGGAGGTGGACTTCTTCGGCGGTTTTCCGTCGGTCGGCATCGGCGAAAATTTCGGCGTGGTGCGTGTCCGGCTCGCTAATGCACGGCTTGATTGGGAAAAGACTTCCGTTACGCTCGGGCAGGATTGGATGGTTTTCGCGCCGGGCAATCCCGTTTCGCTGGCGGCGGCGGCAATTCCGCAAATGGCGGCGGCCGGTAATAACTGGGCGCGTCTGCCGCAAATAAAGGTCGAAAGAAAATTCGGGAAAAACTTTATTTGGCAAGGCGCAATTCTCGCTCCGCAAACCGGCGATTTTGCGACCAACGCCGCGTTCTTTCTGCAGCCGACGAGCGGCGCGGCTTCGCGGGTTCCGTTTTTCCAATCGCGCATCGCGTTTGCCGATGCAAACTGGTTCGGCGCGAAAAAAGCCGGCAGTATCGCTCTTTCAGCGCATTACGGACAATCACGCGTGACGGTCGGAAATTCGACGAATGATGTTGATTCGGTCGGCATCGCGCTCGATTGGAGTTTTCCGCTTGCCACGCGGCTGAGTCTGGCGGGCGAAGTCTTTTTCGGCCGCAATCTGGGCGGGTTTCAAGCCGGAATTTTCCAAAACTATAATACGGATTTTGTTTATCGAAACGGCGCAACGCAGGTCGCGGGCGGCGTTCGCGGGATCGGAACGCGCGGCGGTTGGACACAGATCGGTTTTACGCCTGATGTCCTTAAAGATCGGCTGACGTTTTACGGCTCGTTTGGGATAGACGATCCGCGCAACAAAGATCTGGTCAGTCTTTCACGGCGCGATTTTCGGGCACGAAATCTGTCGTATGGGTTTGAAGCGATCTTAAAATTCTCGCCGCAGTTTTCGATCGGTTCGGAATTTCGCAGTTTTCAAACAACATACTTATTTAGCGGCAGACGAAATGCCAATCATATCAATCTTGCCGCCGCATATAGTTTTTGAGTTTGGCGTTAATAAAGCGGAGCTTTTTTCCTGTTTTTTGCGCCGGGCAGACGTCCGCCGCGAGGTAATCCGAGTGGGTAAAAATTCGCACTTGACGCAGAATTCTTCATAGCGATCTGCATTCGGGCTTGTCTGGAAATCGGGTCACGACCTTTTTTGCTTGTAAAAAGGAGTTGTGTCTGCCGTTCGGGCGTTTGGCACGTGGCTTGCGAAAGAACAATGTTGTTGACCGCGGATCGCAGTTTGGCGGTATTTTAGATTAATCGGGCATTAGACTACGACGAGTTCAAGACTTGTCGCGTGGGTCTGACCTGACTAAAAAAGCACGTGAAAGATAATTCAGGAAACCGATTTGAGATATTGGAGCGTCAGGACTTCTCCGATGTCACTTTCTTGCTCGAAGTTCATCACCCGCTGATGGCTCGCGCCGCACGGCCCGGGCAGTTTGTGATCGTGATGTCGCACGCCAAAGGCGAACGGATCCCGCTGACGATTGCGGATTTTGACCGTGAAAAAGGAACGATCACGCTTGTCGTTCAGGCGGTCGGCAAGACGACGTTGGAGATGCAGCAGACGTGTCAGGTTGGCACGGCGCTCTACGGTCTGGTCGGGCCGATGGGCATCCCGAGCCATCTCAGCGACGCGAAAAAGGTCGTCTGTGTCGGCGGCGGACTCGGCGTTGCGCCGGTTTTTCCGCAGGCGCGGGCTTGGAAAGAGAACGGCGCATATGTGATCGGAGTGCTGGGCTTTAGGAACAAGGATCTGATCTTCTGGGAAGACAAATTCAGCTCGATCTGCGACGAACTAATCATCTGCACGGATGATGGTTCGGCGGGCATCAAGGGATTTGTGACCGATGGTATCAAACTCGCGCTTGAGAATCATCCGGACATCGCCGAGGTTGTCGCGATCGGCCCGCCCGTGATGATGAAGGCGAGTGCCGAAGCCACGCGGCCCTACGGCGTCAAAACAATGGTCAGCCTTAACCCGATCATGGTTGACGGCACCGGGATGTGCGGCGGCTGCCGCGTCAAGGTTGGCGACCAGGTCAGATTCGCGTGTGTTGACGGGCCCGATTTCGATGGTCACAAGGTTGATTTTGACGATCTGATGGTGCGGCTCAGGCGTTACAAAGAAGAAGAGCAGGTCGCCACCAAACGTTGGTCGGAAAGCTGTCGGATGCGAAGCGTGGACGGTACGGCCGTCGCACTTCCCGAATAAACAGACAACATCACGGAGCAGGAATCGGATGGCAAAAAAGCGAACCATAAGGAGTATTCCGCAGGAGAGGACACCTGTGCAAGAACTCGATCCGGCCGTCAGGGCGGCGAATTTCGAAGAGGTGAACTGCGGCTACACCGAAGCCGAGGCGCTTCTCGAATCGCAGCGCTGCCTCTTTTGCCCGGAACCGAAATGCATCGCCGGCTGCCCGGTGAATATAGACATACCCGCATTCATCCAAAAGATCGGCGAAAAGGACTATCGCGCTGCCTACGATGTCATTACCGGCACGAATCTTCTGCCGGCGGTTTGCGGCCGCGTCTGTCCGCAGGAGAATCAATGCGAAGGCGTCTGCGTCGTCGGCGAGAATTTGGTTCCGGTCGCGATCGGACGGCTTGAACGATTCGTCGGCGATCTGGCGATCGCAAACCGGTGGGTGAACTTGCCTTATATCGAACCGACCGCCTTCAAGATCGGGATCGTCGGATCGGGGCCGGCCGGAATGGCTTGCGCCGCCGATATGGCCAAAGCGGGCTGTGATGTGACAGTCTATGAGGCTTTTCACGAGGCAGGCGGCGTACTTCGCTACGGAATTCCCGATTTTCGTCTGCCGAATACGGTCGTTGATGCCGAGATCGAAAAACTTGAGGAACTCGGTGTTAAATTCGAATGCAATACGCTTGTCGGGCGGCTTTTCACGATCGAGCAGATGATCGAAGAATTTGGGTTTAACGCCGTGTTCATCGGAACCGGCGCCGGTTATCCGACGATGCTCGGCATTCCCGGCGATTCGCTCAACGGCGTGCTCTCGGCGAACGAACTTTTGACGCGGTGCAATTTGATGAATGCACGCGAATTTCCGAATGTTGACACGCCGCTGCCGCTCGGCAAACATGTCGTCGTCGTTGGAGCCGGCAACACCGCGATGGACGGTTTGAGAGTTTGCAAACGGCTCGGGGCCGAATCGGTCACGTGTGTTTATCGGCGCTCGAAGGCGGAAGCCCCGGCGCGTGCCGAAGAAGTGCATCACGCCGAGCAGGAAGGAATCGAGTTTCACTGGCTCAGCAATCCGATCGAGATATTGGACGACGGCGAAGGCTCGGTCTGCGGTGTGCGATGCATCAGGATGGAGCTTGGCGAGCCGGACGATTCCGGACGGCGGCGGCCGGTGCCGGTCAAGGGAAGTGAATTTGAGATCGAGACCGATCAGGTCGTCTTTGCGATCGGCACAAATGCCAATCCGATCATCGGTCAGACCTCAAAACTCAAACTCAACAAGCGGGGATATATTGAAACGGACAAAGATCTGATGACTTCGATGGCGGGCGTCTTTGCCGGC
>JANLTD010000651.1:0-4034 GCA_031362765.1 Acidobacteriota bacterium
TTCTCCCGCAAGACGTGGCGGAAAGTCTTTAAGTTTTTAGGAATATTTTCCGAAGACGACAAATGAAGGAACTAAACCGACGAATTTACAGGTTTGATAACTTCCAACTCGACGCTGACAATCGGCAGTTGCGACGCGATGACAAACCTTTGCCTTTGCCTGCCAAGGCTTTCGATTTGCTTTTGGCACTTGTGGAAAACAACGGGCGACTTGTGGAAAAAGACAAACTTTTTACGAGCGTCTGGCAAGACCAAATCGTCGAAGAATCAAACTTGACGGTTCACATCTCGCAAATCCGTAAAGCCCTCGGTGAAAATAAAAATAAACCGCGCTATATCGAAACCGTTCCCGGCTACGGTTATCGCTTTGTGGGCGATGTCTCGAATCCGGAGGATGAGGAAATTGTCATTGAAACCGAAACGCTTTCGCGCATCATCATCGAAAAAGAAGAAACAAGCGACGCGGGGATTTATGAAGAGGAGAAAATCTCAGCTTTGTCAAACGTCGCCGCGTTGCCGCGTTTCGGTATTTCCGTGTCGAGGTTAGCAGCGATCGGCGGTTTCGCCGTTTTGCTGGCGGTGGCTTTCGGTGCCTTTCAATATTTTAATTTGAAAAAGGCGGACATTTCGTTTGAGAAAATAAAATTCACGCGATTAACGAACAGCGGCAAAGTATCGGGCGCCGCCGTTTCGCCGGACGGAAAATACATCGCGTATGTTTTGGGCGAGAGCGAGGGCAATAGTTTGTGGATTCAGCAGGTCGGTACGGCGAGCAACGTCCGGCTTTTGCCGCCCGTCAAGGCTCAGGTTTATGAACTGACTTTTACGCCGGACGGCTCGTATATTTTCTACAGTCTTTTTGCGGACGGCAATGCCGACCTGGAATTTTATCGGATTTCCTCGCTCGGCGGAGTGAGCGAAAAAATCCCGAACGTCATCGCCAGTTTTATCTCTTTCTCGCCCGCCGGAAAGCGTCTTGCTTACGCTCAATCGGATTCCGCTGCCGGACAAAATTATCTGGTCATCGCCGACGCGGACGGCACGAATCAACAAACGATTGCCCGAAAAAATCAACCGAACACTTTCGAGACGCAAGTTCCGGTCGTCGCGTGGTCGCCCGACGGCGAAATGATTGCTTGTCTAGTCAATCATTTTGAAGCGGACGCGAGTTATTCTTCAATCGTTGGCATCAATATTAAGGACGGAAGCGAAAAACTTTTGAGCGAGCAGCGTTGGTATGACGTTTTCAGCATCGCATGGCTGAAAAACGGAAACGGTTTGTTGATCTCGGCGAGCGATAAAGTTTCGGGCAGCAATCAAATCCGGTTTCTTCCCTATCCAAACGGCGAAGCGCGGCAAATTACAAATGATTTGAGCCAATATAATTCCTTGAGTGCAACCGCCGACGGCAAATCTTTCGTCACGATCCAGACCAGCAAGTCAAGCGGTATTTTCGTCGGCGAAGCGGGCGCGGACGATTTTAAGGAAATCGTTTCCGAAACCGGAGAAGTGCATCCGTTTGTTTGGACTCCCGATGGGAAAATTATCTTTCGCTCAAACAAAGACGGTGTTTCAAATCTTTGGACGATTGACGCGGACGGCAACAATCGCCGGCAATTAACCGCCAACGCGCAGGTTGACTCGCGTGGAATGTGCATCTCGCCGGACGGAAAATATCTTGTTTTCGGGTCGTGGCGCAACGGCAAATCAAATCTCTGGCGCGTTGACGCGGACGGCGGAAATTTGACACAACTGACAAATGGCGAAGTTGATACTCGCCCGCAATGTTCACCCGACGGTCAAGCGGTCATCTATCAAAGAGGATTGCACACCAAACCGATATTGTGGAAAGTCAATCTCGAAGGCGGCGAACCTGTTCAGCTAACCGATTTCTTCGCCAAATGGAACGCTATTTCAACCGACGGGCAACGAGTCAGTTTTTTTCGAATGGTTGATCGTAAATGGCGAATTGGAATCATTTCTTCGACCGGCGGCGCGATTTTGCAACGCTTGGATGTTCCCGAAGCGTTAAAGGAAAACGAGATACGTTGGTCGCCTGATGACCGTAGTTTATTTTATATCAGCACAATCGGAAACGTCGGTAATGTTTGGAGTCTGCCGCTTGACGGCTCGGAAACAAAGCCCGTCACAAACTTCAAATCTAATTATCTGGAAGATTTTGCGTGGTCGCCGGACGGCACAAAACTAGCAGTTTCACGAAGTTCAACTGTCAGCGACGCGGTTTTGATCGAAAGAGTTGAATAACTTGAAGGCTGAACACAATTTTAAATAAATGTTCTCATCCGGTTAGAGACTCCAAAGACGGCAATCCCGGAAAGTTGACCACAGCGGCAGTCAAAGACAATTTGTCATGGCGTCCGTCAAAGCCGAAGAAATGTATCATCCCGAAACCTTCGGACGCACGGGAACGGATTTCGCCAAGGTTGAGGAGAATTAGCGAGAGCATGGCTCGACAAAGTTGAAAACCGTGAGGAAATTTTCAGCTTTGTCTGGCTTAACTTTTGTTGATTAATATGGGTCGCAATGACTCGCGGTATCAGCACTACGAATGAAAATAGGCTTTCTAATCGAATCAGCAACTTAGGAACGTCTAAAAATAACTTTAAGAGATAGTTTAGAGGCTTGGTCTTTGACCGCCGGACACCGCGGTCTTTTGAGCGGCTACTAAACGATTAAGGTTTTTTAAGCCAAAACCCATCACGTAGGCGCAGATGGTTCTGACTTGTCCAAAATCAAGTGGGTTACTTTATTTCCCCTTCGTCACTTAACAAAAAAACAATGGAATCATCGACAGACGGATTTATTATTCCTCAAGTTTTTTTCCTGCGTAATTTAAGCCTGCCGGAATATCTAAGCACAAATAAATAAGATATTTATATGTATGCCACCGCGCAGATAGAGGCGTTCCAAAAGCTTAAACTTGGATCGCTGGGTTTTCTGTTCGACAGCTTTAAGCCGTAACAGACAATAAGGGAACACAAGGAGTAAATTATGATAAAGATCAAAGAAATATTAAAAAAAGTTTTAGCTTTGGCTGGAATGAGTCTGTTGCTGGGAGTCATTAGTTTACAAGCGGCAAATTTGACGGTCACGACCACCGCCGATGTCGGCATCGGCAGCCTGCGTCAGGCAATCATCGACGCCAACATAAACGTCGAGGCAAACATTGTCACTTTCAACATCCCGACGACCGACCCCGGATTCAATGCCGCGGACAACCGGTTCACCATCACATTGTTGACCCCGCTGCCGGACATCCCTTTGGCGGCTATGACGATCAACAATCTCCAGGCTCAGGGCATAACCGTGAAGGGCAACAACAGCTTCCGCATCTTCACGCTCGTCAACAGTGCGGTCGTCACAATCAATAACGTGACGGTCAGTAATGGTTTTAGCAGCACTTTAGGCGGTGGTATCTTCATGGGCAACAGCAGTACGCTGACCCTCAACGGATGTACCGTCAGCAACAACACCGCCTCGGGCAATGGCGGCGGTGTCTATATGGCCAACAGCGGCACGCTGACCCTAATTAACTCAACCGTCCGCAACAACACCGCGATCAACGGCGGCGGCATCTTCATCTTTGACAGCGGCACGCTGCACGTCACAAGAAGCACGATCAGCAGTAACATCGCCTCTAACGGCGGGAGCGGCGGCGGTGTCTTTAATGGCACCAGCGGTACGTTAAATGCTGCTAACAGCACGTTTGACGGCAACTCCGCGACCAATGACGGCGGCGGAATCTTTAACTCCGCGACAGCCGCCACAGCGACCTTTACCAATAACACTATTAGCAGCAACACGGCCGCCAGAGGCGGTGGATTCTTCAACGCCTCCGCCGTGACACTGAATAACAATCTTGTCGCATTAAACACGGCAAATGACGGCAATGACCTACTCGGCAGGGCAACCCTCGGACTGGCGTTTAGCGGTAACTTTAATCTGGTCGGCAACGCTGACGGCAGTGAGGGTTTAGGCCCCACCACAAATCAGCTCGGTACGACCGCGAGTCCG
>JANLTD010000654.1:0-3147 GCA_031362765.1 Acidobacteriota bacterium
TAAAGGTTCGGGAAATTCAAATTATTACGAGCCGACGGTCAATTTCAAAACGCCGGACGAGGTAGCGGTCGAAGAGTTTGTAAATTATCACAAGCATCGCCTGCCGCTTCCAAAAGTCGGGCAAGCAGTCGCGCTCGACACGCGTTGGGGAAACGACGAAATTTCAGCCGCGCAGCGTGAAGCCGTTTTGCAGATCGGTTTTACGACCGCCGAAGTTTCTGAGCGAACCGATCTGCGGCCGCTCAATCTCGCGCTTGTGATTGATAAAAGCGGTTCGATGGCGGATCGCGATAAGATGTCGCGGGTCAAACAATCTCTGGTCACACTGATCGGAAAATTGCGTCCCGACGATATTATTTCGATCGTCGTTTTCGACACCGACGCGCGGGTTTTGTTTCCCGCAAGCCGCATCGGCGATGGCGAAGAATTACGCCGCGCGATCAACTGCATCGAACCGGACGGTTCGACCAATCTGCACGCCGGATTGATGCTCGGCTACCAGGAAGCGCGCAAGAATTTTCAAAAAAATGCGACCAACCGCGTGATCCTGTTGACCGACGGAATTGCCAATGTCGGCGTGGTCGCACCCGACCGAATCGCCGCCGAATCTTCGGAATTCAACGGTCAAGGACTCGATCTTTCGACGATCGGCGTCGGGCAGGATCTGAACAACGACCTGCTGCGCACTTTGGCAACGTCGGGACGCGGGCTTTATCATTTTGTTTCCGACAATCAGGACATCGAAAAGGTTTTCGTCAACGAAGTTCAAAGCCTGATCTCGTCAGTCGCCAAAAAAGTTGAAGTGAGCATTGATCACGATGCAAATTTGCAGATCGAAAAGATCTACGGCTACACGCCGCGCACTCACGCGAACGGCGTTTCGATCAATCTTGATAATATGAACAACGGTTTGACCGAGGTTGTGATGATGCGTTTCCGCGCCCTTAATCCGTTAAAAGCCGCGTCGTCCGTAAAAGTTCGCCTGTCATATTTCGATGTCAAACGCCAAAAAACGGTCGAACAAATTCAGGAAGTTCAGCTTGTTCCGAGTGAAAAGAAATTTCCCGAACTTTTAGCCGATGTTGAAGTCAAGAAGAATTACACGATCGCCAAGCTGGCGCAATCGCTTTTCGATATGACCGAAGCCGCCAAACGGCAGAATTATCGTCAGGCGGAAAACTTCTTAAATGCGTCCGTCGCGGAAACTTATCGGCGTTTTCCGAATATGGAAGACACGGATGTCAAATTTATTTTGAATATTATCGAAGGCTATCGGCGCGATCTGAAAGCCGTCAACCGGCAAACTAAGAACAACGATTGCGCGAAATGTAATTAAGGCGGCTTGCGTATAACGCGGAGCGGATCTCATATGTTATAAAACCCGCTTAAAACTTAAAAAAACCGTATAGTAACTAACGAACGAAGCTTCGGAAATTGTTTCGCAAGCCCGGAAATGAATTCCGGAAGGTCGGAAATAGAGTTTCCTAACTTGGATATAAGGTTTCCTAACTTGGAAATAAAGTTTCCTAACTTGGAAATAAGGTTTCCTAGCTTGGGAAGAAAGTTTCATAGGTCGGAAATTTTAGACGCCTTTGAAAAATGCAATTATTGGCCGGCGGCGAAAAATCCGGCTTTGATGGACAGGATAGGCGAAATTGCTTATCCTTTTTGTTCGTGTTTGACGCGTAATTTGGAGCAATGAAGATAAAATCAATCGAACTTATCGAAATAAATCTGCCGCTCGTTCATTTCTTTGAAACGAGTTTTGGCAGAACTTACGAACGAAGAATAATTTTAACCTGCGTCCGCGATGAAACCGGCGCGGAAGGCTGGGGCGAATGCACGGCGGGCGAAACGCCCTCGTATTCGGAAGAATGGACGGACGCGGCGTGGGCGGTCATCGAAAAAATTCTCGCTCCCATAGTGATTGGTGCCGAAGTCGAAAACGCCGCGCAGATTTGGGATCTAATGAAAAATGTGCGCGGCAACCGGATGGCGAAAGCCGCGATCGAAACTGCCGTCTGGGATTTGGAAGCGAAGAAATTAAATGTTCCGCTGTGGCGTCATCTTGGCGGCGTGAATAAGGAAATCGCGTGCGGTGTTTCGATCGGGATTCAGGATTCGGTCGAACAGCTTTTGGAAAAGATCAAAACCGAGCTCGACGCGGGTTATCAGCGAATTAAAATAAAAATTTCGCCGCGCTGGGATTACGAAGTCATCAAACGAGTGCGCGAAACTTTTGGCGATATTCTGCTGATGGGCGACGCAAATTCGGCTTATACTTTGAAAGACCTTGATAAATTAAAAAGTCTGGACGAATTCAAATTGATGATGCTCGAACAGCCTCTTTCGCACGACGATATCATTGACCACGCTAAACTTCAGCGCGAAATCGCGACGCCCGTGTGTCTTGACGAACCGATCCATTCGCCCGAAGATGCGCGAAAAGCAATTGAATTAGAGTCAGGCAAGATCATCAACCTGAAAAACGGACGCGTCGGCGGACACAGCCAATCGAAACGCATCGAACAGATCTGCCGAGCAAGCGGAATGCCGGTCTGGTGCGGCGGAATGCTCGAATCGGGCATCGGACGCGCGCACAATATTGCGATTTCGACGCTGGCAGGCTACACGCTGCCGGGCGATGTTTCAGCGAGCAAAAGATACTGGCGCGAAGACATTATCGAACCGGCCGTCGAAGTTTCAGCAAAAGGCACGATCATCTCGCCTGAAAAAGCCGGAATCGGTTTTGAAATAAAACACGATCTGATTGAAAAATTAGCGGTGCGAAAAGCGGTTGTAAAATTTTAGATTTCAACTAAGAGATCTTTCCAAAAAAAATATTGACAGAGATTCAGAATAAATTAACCGCCGAGACGCTGAGACGCCGAGTGAAGAGACAAAACTCACGAAAGAATTTTTTTAAGATACGCGCACTTTCGAGATAATCGGAAGTTTGTAAGTTAAATATTTTTTCAAAAAACTCGGCGTCTCGGCGTCTCAGCGGTAAAAAATTAATTAGGAAAGATGTCTATTATAAAATTCGTGTTTAATTATGTTCATTGGTTGATAATTTTGCTTTTCGCTTTACCAATTTCCGCGCAGACGGTTTCGGGAATTGTGACCGATTCAAAAAGTGCGCCGATT
>JANLTD010000717.1:0-4261 GCA_031362765.1 Acidobacteriota bacterium
CTCAAAATCAATGCGGAAATCTTCGACCGCTTCACGATTAAGTTTTTCCAAAACCCTTTCGTAAATCGTGTCCGCGAGCGCCGACGGCAGGGCGAGCGCGGCGGCAAAAGTTTTCGCGTCCGGCGCGTAAGTTTCCAATGAACGCACCGCCAAGCCGCCGAGCCTAATGGCGGTGTCCGATTTGAACAAATGAGCTCCGCCATAAACCGTATGCACCGGCTGACGGCGACCCGACTCGCCCGGATACCGAGCCGCAAATGCGGTATGTGCCGGTTTCAGCGATTGCGTGATTTTCTGCATTGCTGCTTCGGAAAGTGTTGTTTTCATGGCAAATAAATATTGATGATTCTACATCGTTTCTTAAAGCAAAAGGCGGAAATCCGCGCGTAAGCAAGGGTGCAAGCTACTTGCGTGATGCGCCCTTGCTTACGCGCGGGCTTCTGCCTTCTTACCGTTTCTTAACGGGTTAATCGCGCTTCGATCAAGCCGTGTGGCTCGTCCGTCGGCAAGAAAATTCGGTTGTCATTCTCAAGCCCGAAGCGCGAAAAATCGATCGGCAAATAATGAATGTTCGGCAACGAAAACGATATTTCGACAAGCTCGGCGAATTTCTCCAAAACCGCTTTGCCCATTGCATAGAGCGTGTGTTGAACTGAAAGACTATCGTGTTCGGAAAAGGTTTCGATAATTGTTTTTCGTACATCGCGCCAAATATCGCCGGTCGCGGCTTCGGGATTTGCATAAAGCCAGTCCGCTTTGACGGAAGTCGCAAAGATTCTGTCCGTTGTTTCCGGCAACGTCGTGTACTGGTCTTTGATAAAGCCGGCAAAACCCGATTTCGTTGTTTTCAGAACGATCAGATCAACAACGCCCGATTCAACCGTTGTGCTCTCGCGTGTTGCACTAATTTTCGTCGTGCGCCGTTCGTTACTGCCTTTGATAAACGAATGCGGATGCGGTTCGGCGTTCTCCATTCGCGTCCAGCCGTGTTCGGCGATTTTTATGATGACTCGCGATACCTGGCTGTTGTTCGCCAGAAAATGATTTGTCAGACGTAATCCAAAACTTTCGATCTCTTCGATTTCCGGCGTCTCGTACGCCAACACATAAACCGTGTTCTTCATCGTATCGGTTGGCAAACATTGACTGTTATCGCCAACCGTATGAATTTCCGCAAAATCACCTTCAAGCGCGATCTGCACCGTCACTTCCTGAATCTCGTGCCTTTCGCCGCGGCGCGCGACCTTCATCATGCGAACGCGCTCTTTTCCGTAATTGTCGTGAATTATTGTAATTGACATAATTAGATTTTGGATTTTAGATTTTGGATTGGTCTTCAATATAAAACTCAAAGTCTAAAATCAGATTTGGTTAGCTTCCGCGATACGTCGAATAACCAAATGGACTAAGCAAAAGCGGAACGTGATAATGTTGAACCGCGTTCCGAACAATAAACGCTACCGTTACCTGCGGATAAAATCCTTCAATCTGTTGCCGCGCAAAATGAGTTTCGGTATCAAAAGTCAGCCGATAATTGCCAGTCTGCAAAATTACCTCTGAATCGAGCAAGTCGCGCACTCGTCCATCATCATCCGTTTCACCATTGCCGATAATTTCCCATCCGGTCTCGGTTTGTCGTTCCAAAACAACCGGAACTCCACGCGCCGGAGATCCCGTTGAAATATCCAAAATATGCGTGGTAATTGCGCTCATTCAAATTCCTGATTCTAACAATTTCTTCAACCTGATTTCCGTTATCTTTCTCTGTTCATTAGCCGCGATGAGAATCTCTGCGTCAGCGGTATTGTCTAAACGCACGCGGCAGATTTCAAGCATTTCTTCCGCACTCTTGCCGGTTGCGCAGACAATAAATATAAACCCGAACTTCTTTTCATACAAACGATTGGCTTCTTCTAATTCAATCTTCAGCGAATCGGCGGTGGTTTGTGTGCCGGATTGTTCCGCGTGCGACCATTCAGCCGATTGCGCCGTTGCCTGCCGAACGGCTTTTTTGCCGCCGATTTTGGGATGCGCGGCAAATGCTTCGAGCCAATCTTCAGTTTTGAGATTTTGCCAGATTTCTTCCGCTTTAGTCAATAACGCGGAAACATCGGCAAAAGGTCGCGCCCCAGCCATTTTTTGCGTCCAACGGCGCGAACCGCAACAACTCAGCAAAGCAGATTCCGCTTTTTCTTGTGATGCGTGATCTAGTTGTTCCAATTCTTCATTCATCGCACAATTCTACCGTAAAGTCGCAAACGGCTCACGCCGCCATCGGGAAAGATGTTGAATCGGACGTGCGTCACAACGCCGCAATCAACAATTTCATCAATAAATTCGTGCAAAGTATGCGCCTGAAGTTTTGTGTCCGGCAGCAGTTCGTGCCAGACAAAATTCTCTAAATTCGTATCTTCGGCGGCGTGACAGACTTCAATCCAACAACTTTCCGGATAATTGCCTTTGAACCACAAAGTATCAACTTCGACGCGCGTTATCGTACCCGCAGTTCCCAGTTTGATGACGCACCAATCATAACCTTCGCCGCGCCTTCGTTGGCTTTCCCAGCCGTCGCTCATATCACGCGCACGTCCGGGCATAATGAGGTTATGGCGATGCCCGAAAAACATATCGCTCGCCGTCAAAACCGTTCCGCCGTGTTCTGCCGCCGCCAAATCAATCTCGCTCTGACGTCCGCGCAAGGCCTCCCAATCCGGCAAAACCTCGCCAAAAACACGTAACCGCGCGACGCCGCCGTCAGGATAAATTTTCAGACGCAGATGCGTCACACGTTTGTCGTAATTTATTTCAAAACGATTGTGCGAATCGCCCTGCAATTCAGATACCGACAAAATCTCGGTCCATTCCTTTTTCAACAAATCTTCAACTGTCGGCTGCCCGTCAAACGTGCAAGCTTCGATCGAACAATGCGAGGGGAAATTGCCTCGAAAAAAACTCGTATCGACGACCACGCCGTGAACGATGCCCGACAAACCCAAACGGATGATGCACCAATCAAATTTTTCATCAACACGCGGCGAACGCCGGCGGCGCGTTTCCCAACCGTCCATCCATTTGCCCAAATCCGTATATTTGCCGTCAATAAAAATCGCCGCCGCCGGTTTGAGCAAATTTTCTTTCGGCGCGAAGAATTCGTCATTCGCGTAAAGCACCGCGCCGCCCAACTTCTCGGAAGCTAAATCAATTAGTTCGGTAAAATCTTTCATAAGATCGAAAAGCCAAAGTCTAAGACAGCTAATTTTGAACTCTCAACTTTTGACTGTTGTTATTTTGGGTAGTATAGCAGATGTCTAAATATTCACAATTAGACTTTATGATGAAGATTTTCATTCAAGAACCAAGAAAACCGTTAAGAAATTCCGTTTTCTTAGGTTTGGAATTAGATGAATGAGTTATCTTGTCTAATTCTAATAACGGGTTGCGCGCTAAAAAGAGTTTCAAACAATCAGCTAAAAGCTATACTTTCAACGGTCATAAAAATATGCCGCTTGCATTCTCGGCAAACTCACCGTTTTCATAAATTTTTGCACCGCGCACGAAAGTTGATTCGACCACGCCTCGCAGATTCATTCCCGAATACGGCGTAATTTTATTTTTAAATTCGATAATTTCCGGCACGACTTTGAACTCTTTTTCGGGATGCCAGATAACGATGTCGGCATCGTAACCGATTTCGAGACGACCTTTGCGGTTGTCTAATCCGGCAAGGCGGGCGGGCGCGTTCGCCATCCAGTTTGTTAGTTCGCGCAGACCGAAACCGCGTTTTTGAAAGTTTGTCCACATTACGGGCAGGCTGAATTGCAGAGCCGCGATGCCGCCCCACGCTTCGAGAAAATCGCCTTCTTCCATCAATTTCAGATTTGCCGTGCAGGGCGAATGATCGGAAACAACCATATCAATCGTGCCGTCATGGAGCGCGTCCCAAAGTTTCTCACGATTTTCGCGTTCGCGCACCGGCGGACAGCACTTGAAATGAGTCGCGCCGTCGGGAATTTCTTCTGCCGTAAAGGTCAAATAATGCGGACAAGTTTCGACCGTCAGCGGCAAACCTTCATCTTTCGCGGCTTTCAATAAAGGCAAAACGTCCGAAGAAGAATGATGAACTATATGAACTCGTGCACCGGTTTCACGGCACAGGCGAATCATCAATTCAATCGCTTTGTTTTCCGCTTCACGCGGGCGCGATTGCAAAAAAGTCTGATAATCGTTTGGATTTTTGCCTTTTAATTCTTCGGCAGCCGTT
>JANLTD010000745.1:0-2218 GCA_031362765.1 Acidobacteriota bacterium
TTCGCAAATTGGTTTTAAGATGTGTTTTATGCCTTCTGGCATTGCCTGTGATAGTTTCGGTTTTTACCTCGAAGGCTTCGCTGCAAAATACTAATTCGGCGGCAAATACGGCGAGAGTTGCCAATGCGATTGTTGTAAAGAAAAAAACGCCGTCGCGCAAGCCTTCAAATAGACCCGCCAATGCGAGAGTAAATTCGTCAAACACGAGTTCCGACGAGATGTATCTGCCCGAACCGTCGCCAACGCCTTTGGCAAATTCGACCCTTCGCGGAAGAGTCTATTATGCTGACACGGGCAGAGCCGTCAAACGCACGATGATTATGCTGATGAAGGATGACGGCAGCGGCGGACCGGGCAGTTCACCATCGGCACTGACCGATGGCGAAGGCTATTTTCAGATGAAAAACGTTCAAGGCGGAACATATTACGCGATGGTTAATGCGCCGGGCGTTGTTTCGCCGCTGGCATATGCCGATTTTTCCAAAAAAGGCGAGAAAGAAGCCTTAAAAAATGCTTTTGAAGGTTTTGAAAAAATAGTTGTTGATGGCGTCACCGATATTGACGTGCAGATTCCGGCGCGGCGCGGCGGTGCGATCGGTGGACGCGTAATGTATGACGACGGCGACGCGGCAATCGGGGTCAAGGTTGAAATTCTCCGCAAAGTTAACGACAAATTTCTCGGTGTCATTCCGAATTTTTCCGCCATTATGTCAATGAGGTCGAGCGGTGGCAGCCTTTTTCAGACCGATGACCGCGGCGTTTATCGTTTTGCAGGGTTGCCGCCGGGCGATTATATCGTCAAAGTTACCGAAATTACGACGCACAGTGAAAATACCGAAAGAGCTTATTATGACCCGTTTGAAGCTCTCGGCAGAACTTCGTTCCTGACGATCTTTTATCCCGATGTTTTAGACACGAAAGCGGCGCAGTTAATTAATGTTCAACTCGGGCAGGAAATCAGCGAAATCAATCTCGTAATTCCGAGTCGCAGTCTTTACAAACTGGACGGAAAAATCCTCAATCTAAAAGACAAATCGCCCGTCAAAGCGCGGGTTAGTCTCAAAAAAGAGGGCGACGATGAAACTTTTTCAATTTTCAATGCAATTAGCAGAGACCAGCAAAATAATGCTTTGACCGACGAGCGCGGTAATTGGAAGTTTAAGGACTTACCGAAAGGAACTTATAAACTGATTATTGAGCCGGTTGGAAACGAAGACTATGATGCGAGATACCCGGACGATTACAGCAATTCCAATGTCATGACAAATGCGAACAAAACTCCCCCAACGCCGAAGCTCGCCAAAAAGATTGAGGAGATCATAATCGAAGACAAAGACCTGACGGAATTGGTCATCGAACTCGGCTACGGCGCGACCGTTTCGGGAACCGCTGCGGTCGAAAACAGTCAGGAAATGCCGACGAGTGTGATGATTCAGGCAGTCGGTGAAAAAGATGAGACCGGCGTAGTTGGCAGTATCGGCAATTACATAAGTAAAGATCCGCAGAAGCCGTCAAAAACGAATCATGATTTCAAATTGGAGAATGTGCCGGAAGGGAAAAATTATTTTAGCGTTTTCATCGAGGATAAGGATTATTACGTTAAAAGCGCGACTTTTGGCGGCACGGATCTGCTTAATAATCCGATTGAAGTCAAAGAGGGCGATGTTTTGCGAAACGTGCAGATCGTCATTAGTAAAGATGTCGGAACGCTGAAAGGCATAGTTTTGAATGACGACAAAGAACCTGTCAAAGGACTGCGATTTTTAATTGTTCCGACTGACGCGGCAAAACGAAAAAATTCAAGTTATTACCGATTTGCAACCACAAACGAAAACGGCGAATTTGAAATAAAAGCCGCGCCCGATGAGTATGCCATCGTTATCAGCGATCAAAGCCGCACCGGAAAAAGCCGCGAAGAGATCTTAAAATGGCTCAATTTAGCGGTCAAGGACGCGCAAACGGTCAAGATCGAAGTCGGCAGAACCGAGGCCGTGACGGTCAAGAAGAAAAAATAGATGATCGAATAGAAATTTTCAAATTAGATTTATTTCGCGAGTAATGGGTCACTGATAAGTTACGCTCACAGAAACCGAAAGCTTTAAGACTGGAGCGCGAGCATCCTTGCTTGCCATGAGCGTTGCTTCAACGCGAAAAAACCTTCTTAAATTCGACGACTCAAGGCTCACAAAGCTATTTTCGCGCCCTGCGCTCAGGCAAG
>JANLTD010000752.1:0-10124 GCA_031362765.1 Acidobacteriota bacterium
TCGAGTTGATTTTTCGTATCGCCAAGACCGCGAAAAAGCGTCTTGTTTTGTTCGGTGAATTCAAAAACCTTAAGGGCGAATTCAATCGCCGCTTGCCAGACAGGCAAGTCTTCAAAGCGAGTGTATTTCATAACTTTCTGAGTGAAGATCAATTCTGAAATCTCAGAATTAAATTCTTTGTAAAGGTAAAAACTAATAGTCTTTCGTGAACTGATTAAATTTCAAATCTCAAATCTCAAATCTAAACCGTTTCAATATTTTCCGTAAGTTGTTAATATCTCAGATCTGAAATTTCAAATCTCAAATCTGAAATTTAATCTGTTCTAAGCTCAAAAAATAAAATTCTATTTTGACTTGATTATATCTCAAATTCCAAAATCTCAAATCTCAAATTTCAAATCTCAAATCCGAAATCTTAAATTAAGCGCAAAGAATGGCTCAAAAGATTTTTGATCTACTAACACCCGAGAGACAACATCGCCTCGTGCGCCGTCATAAAAATATTTTCGCTGCCGACTTCGCTGATAAAATCGCTGCTCCCGATCTTATCCATCAAACGTCCTTTGATCTCTGCAAGATAAACATTGACGCCCATTACTTTCAATTCGGAAACCAATTTCTCCAACGTGTCGAGCGCACTCACATCAGCAAAATTCACACCGCTCAAGATCAACACAAGATGTTTCACCTGACCGGTTTCCATGATCGTATAGAAAAGATAATCTTCGAGATATTTGGTATTGGCAAAGTATAAATTCTCGTCAACCCGAACCGCCAAAACAGTCGGGAAAGTTGTCACATCATAGCGCGAAACGCTTCTGAAATATTCTGTATTCCCGACTCTTCCGACGACGACGACGTTCGGCTGACTGGTCCGCCAAAGATACAAGGTGATCGCGGCAATCGCCCCGATCAGGATTCCGCTTTCGATATTGAAGATCAGGATGCTGAAGAATGTCACGAGCCAGGAATATCCGTCGGCTTTGCTGTAATTCCAGATATGTCGGAGTCCCTGCGCGTCGAACAGATCTTTGACGGCGACCAAGATGATCGCGGCCAGCGCCGCTTGCGGTAAATAATAGAAAACAGGCATCAGGAAAATTAGGGTCAAAACCACCAACAGCACTGTAAATATTGCAGACAACTGTGTTGAAGCGCCCGACATAAAATTGACCATCGAGCGCGAAAAACTTCCGGTGATCGAATATCCGCCCAGAAATGTCGCGCCGGCATTCGCAATACCTAAAGCGATAAGCTCTTGATTCGGATCAACTTTCTGGCCTCGTTTGCTGCCGAGTGTGGTGGCCACCGAATAGCTTTCCATAAATCCGACAAAAGAAATGGCAAAAGCGATCGGAAGCAGAGATTGGATCGTTGTCAGAGAAAACTTCGGTAAAACAAAGCCCGGTAAACCCGATGGAATAGTGCCGATAATGCTGATATTTTGGGTTTCATTCAATCGCCAAAACCAAACGATCAGCGAACTCGCCAAAACCAAAAAAAGCGGGGCGGATTTCGCTATTATTTCAATGCTTAGATCGGACAACCTCAGTTTTACCGGCACGTAACGCAATATCTTCCGAAAAGACAGCAGGAACAAAATGCCGGCAACACCTAAAATGACGGCGGCAATATTAGTATTTGAAATCTCGTTAAATGTCGCCCAAATCACTTCAAAGGTCTTTTCGGAATAGGCAATTTTCAGACCTAAAATGTTTTTCAATTGGCTTGTAAAAAGTATCACTGCGGCGGCACTTGTAAAACCTGAAATGACGGGATGGCTGATAAAATTGACAATAAAACCGATCTGGAAAAATCCCATAATAAATTGGATTATTCCGACCAAAAAAGCCAAAGTAATTGCGAGGCTGACATATTCCGGTGTTCCCTGCTGAGCAAGATGCCCGATTCCGGCTGCCGTCAAAATAGAAACGATCGCGACCGGTCCGATCGATAAAAATCGGCTCGTGCTGAAAATGCTGAATAAAATCAGCGCGATAATACTTGAATACAATCCCAATTGCGGCGGCAAACCTGCCAAATTTGAATATGCCATCGCCTGCGGGATGAGCGTGATCGCGACTACCGAACCCGCAATAATATCGCCCGGTAAATCTGATCTCTCGTATTTCCGAAGCCAGTTGAAGACCGGAAAAAATCTGGCTATTCCGGCTTCTTTATGATTTGGTTTTTCTAAAACGCTTGGAACCAGTGTGTCATCTAAACGCATTGTTTTTTATTTCATAGCCCGCGAGTTTTTATATATTGTGCAAAACAACTGACCTATTTACCAACAAGGCAGACTGAGTTTTGTCTTTTTCAACGAAAACCGCTTCATCTGCAAACTTTTGACTCGCAAGATTTGACATCTTAAATTATCCGATCTTCTCGCCGACCAAATAAAGAGCCGCTTCTTCGCTGACAACGCGCGCCGAATGATAGGTATTTGCCGGCATAAAATCGCGGTCGCCGGCCTCAAGGACAATTGTTCCGACGCGTTCGATCGTCAGTTCAAGCGCGCCCGAAATTATCCAGTGCGATTGATCCTCGCCGTGTTTGTGATTAACATAGACGGCTTCGGGCAAATCGCTCCATTGAAAAACACGATAACCCTCCGTCACCAAAATATACCGCAGCATCGCCGAATTCGGCGCGTGCAGCTGTGTCCAACGCTCGATTCTGTAATTATTTTGCATATTCGTTTGATTATTAAATTCCTTAAAGCATAAGTCTATATTACAATTTCCCTATGATTCAAACAGTTTCGGGCGCACTTGAAAAATTTCAAAATTCGGTCGGCATCAGATTTCAGCTTTACAACAGTTTATTTTTGTCTTTGCCGTTCTACGGAGTAGATAAAACCGGCATTTTATTGTCGCTATTTAATACTGATTGCGAAGAAGGTTTTGCGAAAGGCAAAAGCCCGAACGAAATCATCGAAAGATTTTTTGAAAACCATTCCACCCAAGAAAAACTCGATTTTCTTTTTCGATTCGTCCAATACGCCGAGCGGCAGGTCGTTTTGTTTGACGCGCTCGAAGATGCGGCTTTTACCGAATTGAACGATTCTAACGGCGCCGGAACTCTGACTCAGCTTGAAGCGCGGGTTTTACAGGAAAACCGGAGCGCCGATTTTGCCGAAAAACTCCGAAATTTCAGCGTTCGCCTTGTTCTAACCGCACATCCGACACAGTTTTATCCAGGCACGGTTCTTGGAATCATCAATGATCTGGTCGAAGCCATCGAACAGAATGACGTCGCGCTGATCAATTCATATCTTCAGCAATTGGGGCGCACGCCTTTTTTCAAAAAGAAGAAGCCTTCGCCGTTTGACGAAGCGCAAAGTCTTATCTGGTATCTCGAAAACGTCTTTTACGAAGCCATCGGGAATATTGCTTCCGATTTGAACAATTCGTTTCCAAACGGATCTTTCGACTTGTCGAATCTTGTCAAAATGGGTTTCTGGTCGGGCGGCGACCGCGACGGAAACCCTTTTGTGACGACCGAAACGACGCTCAAAACGGCTAAGGCGCTAAGACTTGCCGCACTTCGCTGTTATTATCGCGACACGCGCCGGCTCAAACGCCGCCTGACCTTTACGGGCGTTGATGCGCTTCTCACCGAACTTGAAAATAAACTTTATGCAAATTCTTTTTTAGCCGAAAGAAACGATTTGACAAAAGACGAAATTCTGCAATATCTGACCGGAATCCGCGAAATGCTATTGGAAAACCATGACGGTTTGTTTGTTCATCTCGTTGATAATCTACTTGAAAAGGTCAACACTTTCGGGCTTTATTTTGCCGCACTTGATATTCGTCAGGACAGCAGTATTCACGCCCTCGTTTTGTCGGATGTGGCGGCTAAAACTGACATTTTACCGAAGAATTATAACGAATTGCCGGCGGCTGAAAAGACGACATTACTTCTCAAAATCTCGCAAAAAGTTGATCCGGAAATTTTCGACGATGAATTGACCAAAGATACTCTGCAAAATATCAGTGCGATCAAACAAATTCAAGCCCGAAATGGTCATCACGGTTGCGAACGCTATATCATCAGTCACTCGGAAGCGGCACTGAATGTGATCGAAGTTTTCGGTCTTTTTCTGCTTGGCGGTTGGACCGCGGAAGATTTGACGATTGACATCGTGCCGCTTTTTGAAACGATCGCTGATTTGCAGCAATCCGCCCGCATAATGCGCGAACTCTACGAAAATCCGGTTTACCGCGAGCATTTGAGACGCCGAAACAATATCCAAACAATTATGCTCGGATTTAGCGACGGCACCAAAGACGGCGGTTATTTGATGGCGAATTGGAGCATTTACAAGGCAAAGGACGAACTTACAGCCCTATCCCGTGACTACGGAATTTCCGTCATTTTCTTCGACGGACGCGGCGGTCCGCCGGCACGCGGCGGCGGCAAAACGCATAAATTCTATTCCTCGATGGGGGCGGAAATTGCCAACGATTCAATCGAATTGACGGTTCAAGGTCAGACGGTTTCTTCAAATTTCGGGACAGTCAACGCCGCGCAATATAATATCGAACAGCTTCTGCACGCCGGAATTTACAATCCGCTTTTTGCGTCGCAGGAAAAAACCTTTTCGCCAAAAGAAGAAGAATTGATGCAAAATCTGGCGGACGCGAGTTTTCGCGCGTACGATATTTTGAAAAATCATCCTGATTTTTTGGATTATCTTTCGGACGTTTCGCCGCTCAGGTTTTACGCCGAGACAAACATCGGTTCGCGGCCTGCCAAACGCGGCGCGGGCAAATTAACGCTCGACGATTTAAGAGCAATTCCGTTTGTCGGGGCGTGGAGCCAGCTCAAACAAAATGTTCCGGGTTTTTACGGAGTCGGTTCGGCACTGCGCGATTTGGGCGACAAACTGGATGAGGTCCGCGAATTGTATCATTCAAACTTATTCTTCAAAACCCTGCTCGACAATTGCGAAATGGCGATGCAGAAATCTGATTTCAACCTGACGGCATTTTTATCGGAACACACGCATTACGGGGAGATCTGGCGCAAACTCCGCGATGAATACGAACTCTGCCGCGAATATCTCTCTCGCATCACCGGCAAAAACGCGTTGATGTCGGATTTTCCGGTCGAACAGCAATCGGTGCAAACCCGCGAACGAATCGTTCTACCGCTGACAACGATCCAGCAATACGCTTTGACGCGGATTCGTGAATCGGATGATGAAGATTTGAAAAAAACTTTAGGGAAACTCGTCATTCGCTGCTCGTTCGGCATCATCAACGCGGGTAGAAATTCAGCATAACGATTTCGGATTTGGGATTTGGGATTTGGGATTGCGGATTGGTTCGTTTGGCATATGAAGATTCAGCATTGTCAAAAAGGAAATCCGAAATCCCAAATCCCAAACCCGAAATCAAAATAATCGGCAATCCGCAATCACAAATCCGAAATCGGCTAATCAGTGACCGCGCCGAATTTAGCGGACGATACGAGTTTCGCGTATTTGGCGATCACGCCGCGTGTAAATCGCGGTTCGGGCGGCTTCCAGTTTTTGCGCCGCGCCGCCAGTTCTTCGTCCGAAAGATGAACCTGCAAAAGCAGTTGGTCGGCATCGATCGTGATCAGATCGCCTTCTTCGATCAGCGCGATATTGCCGCCGACCGCGGCTTCGGGCGCGACGTGGCCGACGACCATTCCGTAAGTTCCGCCCGAGAATCTGCCGTCCGTGATGAGTCCGACCGAATCGCCCAAACCAAGCCCGATAATGGCAGAAGTCGGCGCGAGCATTTCGCGCATTCCGGGTCCGCCGCGCGGGCCTTCATAACGAATGACAACGACATCGCCCGCTTCGATCTTGCGCCCGATGATCGCTGCCATCGCCATTTCTTCCGAATCGAAAACCTTTGCTTTACCGGTAATTTTTCGGCTTTTGATGCCGGTGATCTTTGCGACGGCGTTTTCTTCGGCGAGATTCCCGTTCAAAATCGCGAGATGTCCCTCAGCATAAACCGGATTTTCCCAGCTTCGGACAACATCCTGATTTTCGGGAACTTCTCCCGAAACCTCCGCGAGACTTTCCGCCACGGTTTTGCCCGTGATCGTGAGGCAATCGCCGTGAAGAATTCCTTTTTCAAGCAAAATTTTCATCACGAGCGGAATGCCGCCGACCTTGTGCAGATCGGTCGCCACATATTGTCCCGAAGGCTTCAAATAGCACAAGACCGGAACTTTGCGGCGAATCGTTTCAAAATCTTCGATTTTTAAATCAACCTTCATCGAATACGCAATCGCCAGAAGATGCAAAACCGCATTCGTCGAACCGCCCGTTGCCATCACAACGGCAATCGCGTTTTCAAACGCCTTGCGCGTCATTATTTGCGACGGAAGCAGATTGTTTTCGATCGCTTTCGCCAAAACGCGCGTCGATTCCTTCGCGCTACGGCGTTTTTCGTCGTCTTCCGCCGCCATCGTTGACGAAAAAGGCAAGCTCATTCCCAACGCCTCAATCGCCGAAGACATCGTGTTTGCGGTGTACATTCCGCCGCACGAACCGGCGCCGGGACAAGCGTGTTTTTCAACCGCGCAAAGTTCGCTTTCATCAATTTTTCCGGCGATAAACTCGCCGACCGCTTCAAACGCCGAAACGACCGTCAGATCTTTGCCGTTAAGATGCCCGGCTTTGATCGTGCCGCCATAAACAAAGATCGCGGGAATATCGAGCCGCGCCATCGCGATCATCGCGCCCGGCATATTTTTGTCGCAGCCGCCGATCGCGAGAAGTCCGTCCATCTGCTGCGCCTGGCAGACCGTTTCGATCGAATCGGCGATCACCTCGCGCGAGATCAGGCTGTATTTCATTCCGACAGTTCCCATCGAAATGCCGTCCGACACGGTGATCGTGCCGAAAACCTGCGGCATCAAATTTTCCAATTTTGCCGCCGCGATCACATCGTCGGCGAGCTCTCCCAAACTCAGATTACACGGCGTGATCGTGCTGTAGCCGTTGGCGACGCCGATGATCGGTTTTGAAAAATCTTCGTCGCCAAACCCGACGGCGCGCAGCATCGCCCGATTCGGCGCGCGCTCAACGCCACTGGTAATTGTTTTGCTTTTGAAATTGTTACCCATAATTTGATCTTGGATTTCCGATTTGCGATTGCGGATTGGTTTGCGTTTTAACTAAGGAATATTCAAAAAATAACTTATAGCGATAGTTTAGAGGCGTGTCTTTGACCGCCGGGCAACGCGGTCTTTAGGGCGGCTGCTAAACGAGCAAGTTTTCTTAACTGTTATAGGTTATTTTCTACATGTTCCTAAATCGGTTCAATTGAAATTGCTTGTTTTATAAAGCCGGTTGAGCCCAAAAAAGTTGCTCAACGCTTCAGCAAATCCCAAATCCTAAATCCCAAATCCCAAATTGCATTATTCCCCGCTGTAAAGTTTGACACGTTTTTCGTAAACTTCTCTGACCATCGCCACGTCTTCCAAAAATTTCGGCAATTCGTTCATCCGCAAAGCCTGCGGTCCGTCAACCAGCGCCACATTCGGTTCGGGATGAAAATCTACCAAAATCATATTCGCGCCGGCAATTACGCCCTGCGCCGTAACGTGCATAATGTCGAGAATATTGTCGGAACTGCGAAGGCGCGAACCGACCGAATGCGACGGATCAATGCAGACCGGCATCCGCGTCAGACGTTTAACGACCGGAATATGGGCGAAATCAACCATATTGCGATGCGGATCGCCGATGTTCGTTTTCATTCCGCGTAGACCGAATACGACCTTTTGATTGCCTTCGCTGGCGAGATATTCGGCGGCGTGCAGAGATTCGTCCAATGTGATCCCAAAACCGCGTTTGAGCAGAACAGGAAATTCCTGCTGCCGACCAACCGATTTTAAGAGCTCGAAATTCTGCGTGTTGCGCGTCCCGATCTGAAGCATCACGCCCGTCGGATTGCCCGTGTTTTCCAATGCTTCGCCGATCTCGTCAACGTGTGATTCGTGCGTGACTTCCATCGCGATCACCCTGATTCCGTATTTTCCGGCGAGTTCAAAAACATACGGCAAACAACTTTTTCCGTGACCTTGAAACGAATACGGACTCGTCCGCGGTTTGTAGGCGCCCATTCGCGTGCAAACCTGTCCGTTCTCTTTCAAAACCTTCATCATCGCCTCGACGCTTTTTGGCGAATCAACCGCGCACAGTCCTGCGAAAACATTGAGATTGTCCTGACTGAAATTAACGTCCCGATATGAAAAATGATTCGGACGATTATCGTCTTGATGACGGCCGAGAACCCGATATTCTTCGGAAACACGGACAACATGGTCAACGCCCGGAAAACTTTTCATCTCGTCAAGCGACAATGCCGCCGTGTTTCCGATCAGATAAATTTCGGTCAAAACCTGTTCCGCGCCCTGCACGTGATGAACACGCATTTCGATGTTCGGAAGATTTTTTAAATGTGCCTCAAGACGAAGAAACTCACGGGTTTCTCCGTCAATATATGGTTTAAGAATTATGATCATTTTTTTTGAATTAAAAATTAAAAATTAAAAGTTAAAAATTGAAGAGCGCTTTCTTTCATTTTTAATTTTTAACTTTTAATTTAGTTTATAAAATCTCATTTAATTTCTCGTCCGCCAATTCAATGCGCGAATAGCGCCCGAGATAGCGGACTTCCGCCGCTTGAGCGCGGATTTCGTCGAGCGCACCGCGCAATTCGCTTTCGCTTGCCGGGGCCTGCAGATCGAAATAAAAATTAAACTGCCACGGTGCGCCCTTGATCGGTCGGCTTTCGATTTTTAGTAAATCAATACCGCGCCGCACGAACGGGCGCAGCGCGCTATGCAATGCGCCGGGCTGATGTTTCAGCCGGACGATCAGCGAGATCTTATTGCCCGTCTCCGAAACGCCCCTGTTCGGCGTCAGCAAAACAAAACGCGTGTAATTTTCCGCGTGATCTTCGATATGTTCCCGAATGATCTTTCCGCCGTAGATCTCAGCCGTACGTTTGCCTCCGATCGCCGCCCGTGTGACATCGCCGCTTTCGACGACGCGCCGCACGCTGCCCGCCGTGTCGTCCGCCGCAACGCCTTTCAAATCCGGATGCGCGGCGAAAAATCTTTCGCATTGGGCGAGCGCGACCGGGTGTGATTCGACCGTTTTTATCGTTTCAAACGCGGCGTCCGGCGCCGCAACCAAAAAATGTGAGATCGGCAAAATTATTTCCGCGACAATATTTAATGAACTATACAGCAGCAGATCGTAACAGCGATGCACCGAACCGACCAGTGAATTTTCGAGCGGTGACAAAATATAATCCGCCTTTCCTTCGTCAATCGCTTTGAAAAGATCCTCGAATGTCTGGCACGGAACGGTTTGACAATTCTCACCCAAAATCCCCAGAGCAGCGGCTTCGCTGAAACTTCCACGTTCGCCTTGAAAAGCAACCCGCGATTTTCCTGTTAAATGGGCGATCTCCGCTTTTGTTTCTTCCGCCGCGGCAATGGGCGCGCGATAAGTTTTTTGCTGAAGATGCAGAGATTCGTCAATGATCCGCTGAAAAATATTTTCGATGCTTTGCTCGTCAAACGGACCCGAATTTTCTTTTGTCAGCCGTTCCAAAACCTCGCTTTCACGAAT
This sequence comes from Acidobacteriota bacterium, assembly GCA_031362765.1. Lineage (GTDB taxonomy): Bacteria > Acidobacteriota > Blastocatellia > Pyrinomonadales > Pyrinomonadaceae > JAFDVJ01. The sequence goes on from JANLTD010000752.1 coordinate 9,641, forward strand.
CGGATCGCAAAGTGATGTGTCAACTTTCGCTTTCGCCGCGCCGACGCGCAATGCAATTTCAGCGCGTTTGTTCAAAAGATTCAAGATCTCGGTATCGATCGCGTCAATTTCCGCTCGCGGATTATTTATTATTGACTCACTCATAATCCTTAAAACTAATGGAACACGGCAAATTGTTCAACCGATGTCAGCCATTTTGCAAAACGTTCGTCACGCCCATTGACCGCATCGAAAAAGATGGTTTGAATTTTTTCCGTGATCGGACCGCGTTTTCCTGAACCGATTTGCTCGTTATCAACTTCGCTGATCGGCGTGATTTCTGCCGCCGTGCCTGTAAAAAAAGCTTCATCGGCGTTTAGCAGATCATCCAATTCGAGCGATTTCGCTTCGACCGTAAAGCCTTCTGCCTTTGCAATTTCGATCGCCGCCGAGCGGGTAATGCCCATCAGGATCGAATCGTCGGCTTTATTCGTGTAAATCCGGC
>JANLTD010000754.1:0-4676 GCA_031362765.1 Acidobacteriota bacterium
GCCAACCTCAATCAGTGACTGAATCATTTCAGGCTTGATCTTTTCGCCCAAAAGCAGTTTGCCTTCTTCCAGAATTTCCGAAACGCGCGATTTTAATTCGCGTGTTACCGGATCAACGATCTGAAATTCTTCCTCGATTCCGAGCGTAAATTGATCAAACATACATTTTTTTCCCTTTGAGTCGAGAGTAGAGAGTTAAAGATTTTTTCTCTCCGCTTTTCACTCTCTACTCCCTACTAATTTTACACCAATCCCAATTCCTGCTTTAAGAGTTCTGCATTTTCGTCCGTGACATTGTGAAAGCGAACCCCGACACCTTGTCCCGGGTCGACATAGACGACCGCACCGGTCAATGCGATTTCGTGTCCGCTAACCGTCATACGGATCGAAACCTGTGTACCGGTTTCAAGGTCGGCGTTCGTTGTCATATAAAGTCCGCCAATACCGATGTCGCGGGTGTTGGCGATGCCGGTGGCGTCAGCGCCGTTAAAATTTACATCAACAATTAATTTTTTGCGGTCCGATTGCCGCTTTTCCGAGGGCGAAAGTTCTTCGGTAAAATCCTTTTCGGTCATACTTTTTATTTTCTCTGTAAAGATTTTGAAATTACAACTGCAAGTTTGTTTAGGGCAAACTTGTTCACATTCTAACTCATTTTTTTACCAATCTAAAAACATTTCCGCAATTTAATGACAAAAATCATTTATTTGAACCAATCCTCTGAAAATTTATCGAAAGCGCCAACAAAATGAATTGGGTTTTGGGTTTTGGGTTTTCGTTTGTAGTCTTTGGTCTATGTTTTAAACCGCTCGGTCATTTGACTAAAAAACCAAAAACCAAAGCCCAAAAACCAATTTTATTTTTTTCCCTTTTCGCTAATATCTTTCGCCAATTTCAAAAATGATTTGGCGGCATGCGATAAAACCGAATTTTTACGGTAAATAATATTCAATTTCCGTTCGAGCTTCATTTCCTTAACCGACAAGGCTTTCAATTGTCCGCTGGCAATCTCGCTCTGCGCCGTCAGTTTCGGCACCAGTGCGACGCCGATTCCCGTTTCCACCAATCTTTTGATTGCTTCGAGCGACGGAAGTTCAACCGAAATATTCAGTTTGGTCTGATATTTTTCAAATGTTTCGATGACTTTTTCACGATACGGAGAAGGAGCATTGTGCGCGATAAAAGTTTCGCTGCCTAAATCTTTCACCGAAACGCTCGTGTTATTGGCAAGCGGATGATTTGGCGAAACGATCAGCGTTAGTTCGTCGGTACAAACCGTCGTTGACACAACCGAATTATCATTCGGCTTAAATGAAACGATGCCGAGTTCGGCTTCACGCGCCATAATTTCTTTTGGAATACGGCTCGCGACGCCGCGCTGAACTTCGATTTTGATCTGCGGGTAAAGTCTCCGATACGCTTCGATCACCGGCAAAAGATAAAAAACCGTATGCTCATTTGCGCTGATCGTCACTTTGCCGTGATGCAAATCGCGCATTTCCCTGATCGCAGTATGCGCCGTCTGCCGCAAATTGAGCATCTGTTTGGCATAATCCAACAAAACTTCGCCGGCTAATGTCAGAGTTCCGTCCTTCGATGAACGGTCAAAGAGTTTTTCGCCGATTTCCAACTCAAGGCGTCGAACTGCCTGGCTAACGGCGGGCTGTGTCCGATGCAACACCTCGGCTGCTCTTGAAAAACTTTTTTCGCGGGCGACGGCGACTAAAACTTCCAATTGATTTATATCCATAAGATTTATTCCAACCAGATATTTAAAACACTAAATATAAGAACTATCTGTCATTTACAAAGAATTATCAAATTCAAATTCAGATAATTAAAAGTTCTGGCATTCATTTTTCGATTTTTTTTGTAGAACGATCGATTTACATCATCATTAGTTATGTTCTTATTGAGAATATAACCTTGACTTTTAGGCTGAAAGTTTTATAGTATTCAAATCGAGTCTTTTCGCGTTTGGTGAAAGCCTCGATTTGTAGAAGAGCTTTGGAGAACAGTTATGAAAACTGAAAAGATCAGTATTTTTGATACGACACTGCGCGACGGCGAACAATCGCCGGGCTGCTCGATGAATCTGACGGAAAAGATACGGATGGCGCGGCAATTGGAATATTTAGGCGTTGACATCATCGAAGCCGGCTTTCCGATCGCGTCGGAAGGCGATTTCCGCGCTGTTCGGGCGATTTCCGAAGAATGTCGGACGGCGACTGTTGCCGCACTATGCCGGACAACCGAAATTGACATCATACGCGCTGCCGAAGCATTAAAAAAAGCAAAGAAATCGCGGATTCACACATTCGTTGCGACATCGGACATTCATCTTGAATACAAATTGCAAAAGACACGCGATGAAGTTTTAGCGATGACGCGAAACGCCGTTCGATTGGCAGCCAATTATGCGTCGGAAATCGAATTTTCAGCCGAAGACGCAACGCGCAGCGATATTGATTTTATGTGCGAAGTTTTCAGCGTCGCGGTTGACGAAGGCGCGACTATTTTGAATGTTCCGGACACGGTCGGATATACGCTTCCGGCAGAATATTCAAATTTAATCCGCACCGTCCGGGAAAGAGTTGTCGGGAAGCGCGAGATCACGATCAGCGTTCATTGCCACAACGATTTGGGATTGGCGGTCGCGAATAGTTTGGCAGCCGTCGAAGCCGGCGCCAGACAAGTTGAATGCACGATTAACGGCATTGGCGAACGCGCCGGAAATGCATCTTTGGAAGAACTTATCATGGCACTGGTCGTGCGTTCGGACAAAATGCCTTTTGCTCACAACATCGAAACGACCCAGATCTATCCGACCAGCCAACTGCTTTCATCAATCATCAGCTTCGGAGTTCAGCCGAATAAAGCGATCGTCGGGCGCAATGCCTTCGCGCACGAAGCCGGAATTCATCAACACGGCGTCTTAAGCAATCCGCTTTGTTACGAGATCATGACTCCGCAATCGGTCGGCGTGCCGTCGAATCATATCGTGCTTGGCAAGCATTCCGGCCGACACGCGCTCGTTGCCCGTTATAATGAACTCGGCATTGAGCTCGACTCGGGCGAGATCAGCGAAGTTTATCAAAAATTTACGGCTTTGGCTGATAAGAAAAAGAATATTTACGATCAGGATCTGCTGGCGATTTTGCCGGCACAAATGCCGATCCTGATGGCGGCTTAGTTATTAAACCGCGAAAGATGCGAAAAGACGCGAAAAATTTTAACTTTGTTTTTTAGCGTGTTTCGCGTGTTTCGCGGTTAAAAATCTTATGAAAATTACAGTTTTAGCAGGCGACGGCATCGGCGTTGAAGTAACCCGCGAAGCCGTCAAAGTTTTGTCCGCAGTCGCCGAAATTTACGGTTTGCCGATCGAAACTGACGAACAACTGATCGGGGGCGCGGCGCTTCGTGAAAAAGGTTCGCCATTTCCCGAAGAAACAAAAAACGCGTGCTTAAGTTCAGATGCGGTTTTGCTCGGCGCGGTCGGTGCGCCCGAATTCGATCATCTTTTGCCTGAAAAACGTCCCGAGATCGGTTTGCTCCAGCTTCGACAAGCGCTTGGCGGTTTTGCCAATCTGCGTCCGTCAAAAGCCTTTCCGGCTTTGATTGATTCATCGCCGCTGCGGCGTGAGATCTTTGAAGGAACCGACCTTTTGATCGTCCGTGAACTGCTCGGCGGCTTGTATTTCGGCCAACCGCGCGCGATCAGCGAAACGGAAGCCTTTAACACAATGCGATATTCGGTTTTGGAAGTCGAAAGAGTTGCGCGGGTTGCATTTGAATCGGCAAAAACACGCAGTAAGAAGGTAACGTCGGTTGATAAAGCAAATGTTCTGGAAACGTCGCGTTTATGGCGCGAAACGGTCGAGACGGTCGCCAAAGAGTATCCCGAAATCACGCTCGAACATCTTTTTGTTGACGCTTGCGCGATGCACCTCGTGACAAATCCGACGCGATTTGACGTAATTTTAACGGAAAATCTATTCGGCGACATACTCTCGGACGAAGCGGCTGTGTTGACCGGCAGTTTGGGAATGCTGGCATCGGCAACCATCGGCGGACAGATTGATTTATTCGAGCCGGTTCACGGTTCCGCGCCGGACATTGCCGGGAAAAATATTGCTAATCCGCTTGGCGCGATCGCTTCGGTTGCAATGCTTCTGCGTTACACTGCAAAAAACACGGAAGCCGCTGACGCGATCGAAAACGCGATTGATAAAGTTTTGGCGGAAGGTTATCGAACGGTAGATATTTCCAACGATAAAGAGAATTTTGCTAAAACCGACGAGATCGGCGAATTGGTTGCAAGATACGCGGTCGAATTTGCCAATATTCGTTATAATTCGCAGACAGTTTAGTTTTTTTTGAAGAAATGGGACACGGACAAACGCGGATTTAGCGGATTTACGCTGATATTTTTTTAATTAATCCGCGCAAATCTGATAAATCGGTGTTCATCCGCGTCCTATTTCTTTTATAATTTTAAGAATGAAAACGCTTTACGACAAAATTTGGGATGCGCACATCGTCCATCAAGAACAGGGAAAACCGGCACTGATCTATATTGATCTGCATCTTGTTCACGAAGTGACAACGCCGCAGGCTTTCGATGGTTTGCGTCTTGCGGGTAGAAAGGTGCGCCGACCGGATCTGACATTTGCGAC
>JANLTD010000783.1:0-2740 GCA_031362765.1 Acidobacteriota bacterium
CTCGCAAAGGGATGCGCCGTTCCGATACCGTGTGCATCAGAATCGGAAATATAAAGCATATTATCGGCTTCGCCCTGGCTGACAATTCTTTCAAGCGCCCCCGATTCGTCGGTATTTGCCGGAAACTGCGAATAGGCAAACTTGACCGAGAATTTATCAAACTCGCCGATCCCAACCGCGTAGGCGTTTTTAAGATCGAGCTTGCCGTTTTTGATCAGGACCAGCGGCGCCGGATAATCCATCACTGACGCGCGCGCATTGAAGCTCGCCGCAAAATTATGCGCAAAGCCAAGTGTGTGACCGACTTCGTGCGCCGACAGCTGCCGGATGCGCGCCAGCGACATTTCCGCCGAATCTTTTTCGTTGTCGGTCAGATAAGAAAGTTCGGGCGAATCGCCAAAGGCGCAAAAACCATTTTGATCCGTGCTTGCATAGCTTGGTATCATTCCCGTCCCGAGCATAAAATCCTGCCGGATCCGAAGGCTTCCAAGTAAAACGTTTCCTTTTATTATCTCGCCCGTGCGCGGGTCTTCGACCGAACCGCCGTATGACCAGCCGCGGGTCGAACGATGCACCCAATTGATCATATTGTATCGAATGTCCATCGGGTCAGCGCCCGCCGGCAGCACTTTGACGACAAAAGCATTCTTGAATCCGGCGGCTTCAAATGCCTGATTCCACCACGACGCGCCTTCGACCAAAGCGGAACGGATCGGTTCGGGCGCACCGTTGTCAACGTAATAGACGATCGGTTTAACGACCTCGGAAACCTGCGCGTTCGGATCTTTTTTCTCTAAACGATGCCGCGATATCCAACGCTTTTCGAGCGCTTCGGTAAAGGGCGATGCGTAATCATAAAACGTAATACCCGATGCATTGACACGCGGATCGAATTTGCGCGGTTTGTAATTATTATCGGGTAATTCGACAAAAGAATGATGTTCGCGAACGGTGACGGAATTTGCGGTCGGCGTAACCGAAGAAATTAACCTTCCGGCATCTTCGCCCGCAAAGGTGAGCATCGTTTCGACCTCCGTGTTGAGCGGAAACCCTTTCGTTCTTTCGAGGTAGAACGCGCTGCGGGATTCGTCAACGCGATAACTTCCCTGTTTTGCCTGACGCAGACGATCGGCAACGCCGTGCGCATCGCGCATCAAAAACGCGGTCGCCTCAACCAAAACCGTTTCGCCTTTCTCGGCTTCGACCTTAAATCCGAAAATCACCGAACGCGCAAAAGAATCGGCAACCGCTTTGCGTTCGGCTTCGTCGGCCGTCAAAGCGCGATATCGATAATTTGGCTGAATAAGCAGAATCTTTTGCCCGACCCGTTCGAAATAAACAACAAATGTCCGCCCGAGCTGTCCACGGTCCAAACCGATCGGATTTGAACCGACACCCGCCGGAAGCGAGATCTGATAAAGAAACTCTTGGTTGAAACGCGAAATCTCCAAAAGCATCTTACCGTTTCTCGCATCCCAATAGAGCGGCAAAAAACCATCTATCTTTTGTAGTTTTTCAATCTTTTTATCAAAAGATTCTTCCTGCTTCTCTTGCCCGAAAGCAGCATTCGAGAAAGTAAAAAGCACGGTAATAATAATGAATAAAATAATTCGCGGCATAACTGAAAAGTTTTCGTTAGTTGATATGAATTTTAGAACTCTTAATAAGGTAAGCCGAATTTACCTTTCTATCAAGGTAGGCGGCAGCGTGGGCATTTTTTTATCGCTGATAGATCATTTGTCTTAAAGCTCAATTATACGCTTAAGTATGCAATAAGTCAGAACCCTGAGCGGTAGCGACGGGGTTAATGTATACGCGTTTGACTTAAAAACTATGCAAGAAGTCAGAACCCTGAGCGGTAGCGACGGGTTTAATGTAAATAGAATCTAACAGGTCGCTACCGCTCGCTGTTCTGACCTATTGCATACCACTAATGCACATTCGATTATTGAAAAGCGTATTATACGCTTTTAACTTAGAAACTATGCAATAAAATAAAGGCGTTAACATCAAAGGCGGAAACGCGCGAGTCAGCAAGGGTGTTTCAGCACCTTTGCTGACTCGCGCGCCTTCTGCCTCGCTTATGCACAGTTTCTAAGTGCAAATGGTATTAACAGGTCGAAAAATATTTCACGGCAAAACGAATCAACGTTATGCATAAAAAAACGTTTTACCTGGCTGCACGAAATAAAGAGTTTGAAAAAATCAGCTAAAAGCTATTAGCTGATCGCTGTTAGCTGATTTTGAACGCAATGTTGTACTTCATGTTTTATTACAATTTGGTATTATATCTGCTTAAGCACAGATCAAAAGAGTTAGAAACTTTGAAATGTAAAACCTCATTTTCGTATTTTTCGTGTCTTTCGCAGGAAGAAAGTCTTATCCGAACTTTTGACGTCGGCATCAAAATAAAAACGGCGGGTCAATGCCCGCCCGTTTTATGTATTCAATTGTCAAATCCTATATCTTGTTTCACGGCGTTTTCGGCTTGAACGACCTCCTTTTTCGATCGGAATCGCGAACGCCGCCGAGCTTTTCGTATTCGCTGCTGTCGGTTCCGAATTCAAGACCGCCCGAAGGCAATACTTTTCGGTTAAACGCTCGCAGGGCAAGTTCTTTTTCCGCAAAGTCGTTGCTCAAACCGTCCGAAATAGCGAGCGAAGCATTGTACGCTTCGAGCGCCGCCCGTGTTGAATGAAGCAGGTTTTCGCCGTGCGCTACGCTGACTTCATTTCCCAGA
>JANLTD010000790.1:0-4524 GCA_031362765.1 Acidobacteriota bacterium
TCGAACTCGGCATAAATTATTGATAATTCCGCAGAAACCATTGATGATTCCGTAGAAATTAACGATTGGTGTGCGGAAAACGTGGATTGTTTTGCATAATTGTCGTCGAATCCTGACGCAAAACCGTGCAGAGACGCGGAAAAGGGACAGTATTGTATGGAAGCGTTGATAGATTGATGACATTTGCTTTCAAATCAGCTCCCGTGATGGAATATCACCACCACTTTTTGCCGCAAATTTTGGAGGAATGGGAAGTGCTTGAAAAAACGATCCCCATTCAACCCAAAACCCTTCTTACCAAAAATATTTTGGTGACGAAAAAACATCAATAAATCAATTTCACAAATCGCTAAAGAAAAAAAAAACAGTTATAATTCCGAATTGAATTTAGAACTTTAAGAATCCGAAAGACAAGATAAGTTTCGAGCATCGATGTGTTAAACTCCAACAAATACAATGCTTTGAGTTTACTCAGAATCTTTATTTATTTTCAGTAATGGCGACACCGAACCCTGAATTTATACGCGAACAATATCTGGAAAAACCGCTTCCGAGCAGCGCGGAAAGCGAGCGTGTGATCTTGGGCGCGATCCTGCTGGATAACCAGCTCTTGACACAGGCGATCGAAAAGCTCGGGGTCGAAGACTTTTATTCACCGCTCCATCGCCGGATCTTTAAGGCGATGGTCGCGCTTTTTGAAAAAAGCGAACGCATTGACCCGATATTGATCGGCGAAGAACTCAAAAAAGACGGCGCGCTTGAATCGATCGGGGGCATCTCGTCGATCACCAATCTGACTTACGGACTACCGCATTTTTCGGATATTTTCGATTATTGTAAGGTCGTCAAAGACAAATCGGTCGTCCGCAATCTGATCAGGGTCTGCAACCAGATCACCAGCGAAGCACTTGCCGAAGAAGAGGATGCCAAGGACGTTTTAGACCACGCCGAGCAAATGATCTTTGCCCTGGCGGATGAACGATCACGTGAAGGATTTTCCCATATTCAGCCGATCGCTGAAAGCGTTCTCGCCAAAGTTCAGGAATATGCTAAGCGCGAATCGCACGCCTTAACAGGTCTTTCAACAGGTTTCCGCGATCTTGACGAGAAAACCTCCGGCTTGCAAAAGACCGATCTGATCATCATTGCTGCTCGTCCCAGCATGGGAAAAACCGCCCTATGTCTAACACTTGCCCAAAATGCGGCGATTCAGGAGAAAGCGGTCGTCGCTGTTTTCTCGCTCGAAATGTCGAAAGAGCAGCTTGTGATGCGGATGCTTTCATCCGAAGCCAAGGTTGATGCGCATAGATTCAGAACAGGCTATCTGACCCGCGATGAATGGGGAAGATTGGCCGAGGCGATCGGCACGCTTTCCGAAGCAAAGATCTTTATTGATGACACGGCGGGAATTTCGGTGCTCGAAATGCGTGCCAAAACTCGCCGTTTGTTTGCCGAACAAAAGAAGCTTGACCTGATCGTGGTTGATTATCTGCAATTGATGTCGGGCTCAAAACGAACGGAATCGCGTCAGCAGGAAGTTTCACAGATCTCGCGTGAGTTAAAGGCTCTCGCGAAAGAACTGCAGGTTCCGGTCGTCGCGCTTTCACAGCTTTCACGCGCGCCCGAAGCGCGCAATCCGCCGCGTCCGATGATGTCCGATCTAAGAGAAAGCGGCAGCATCGAACAGGACGCCGACGTCGTCGCGTTTATTTATCGGGAGGATTATTATAAACCGACCGAGGAAAATGCGGGAATGGCAGAGCTTTTGATCTCGAAACAGAGAAACGGGCCGACCGGAATGGTGAGGCTGGCATTTTTGAAAGAATTTACGAGGTTTGAGAATTATTATGGAGACTACAAAAGTAAAGATTGAGGATCTGAGATATCCGATCGGAGAATTTGACAAAGAGATTGAGATCACGCCCGAATTGCGTCGGGAAATGATTCGATCGGTCAAAGATCTGCCTTCAAAAATAAAGGCGGCCGTCGAAGGTTTAAGCGACGAACAGCTTGACACGCGCTATCGGCCCGAAGGCTGGACGGTTCGGCAAACCGTTCATCACGTTGCCGATTCACATATCAATTCGTTGTGCCGTTTTAAGCTCGCGCTGACCGAAGAAAATCCGTTGATCCGCCAATATTTTGAAGAACTTTGGGCGGAACTTGCCGATAGCCGTTTGCCGGTCGATGTTTCGCTGAAGATCATCGAAGGCATCCATTTGCGTTGGTTCGCGTTATTGGAATCATTGACCGACAAAGATTTTCAGCGAAAGCTCAGGCATCCGGACACGGGCGAATGGTCGGTCGAAAAGTTACTCGCGCTTTACGAATGGCATGGTCGTCATCACACGGCGCATATCACAAAACTGCGTGAACGGATGGGCTGGTAAGTTAAAAAGTTAAAAGTTAAAGAAAACCGATTGTGACACCTTTTTGAATTAGGGTTTGATTGATCAGTTTTGCAAATTCGAGGGCATTTGCGCCGTCTCCGTGGATGCAGATCGTTTCGGATTTAAGCGCAACCTGCCCGCCGTCGGTTGCGGTCACTTGTTGCGAAAAAATCATTTCCAACACTTGTGCGACCGCTTGTTTTGAATCGTGAATCAGGGCATTCGGCTCGCTGCGCGGCGTTAAAGTTCCGTCCGACTTGTAGGTCCGGTCGGCAAAAACTTCCGATCTTGTTTGGAGCCCGATTTTTTCGGCTTCGGAAATCAAAAAACTTCCCGACAATCCGTAAAATATCAGACGATCATCGATCTTTTTGACGGCTTCGGCGATCGCGCGGGCATTTTCTTGATTCTTTGCGGCCTGATTATAAAGAGCGCCATGCGGTTTGACGTGATGTAGTTTTCCGCCGAATGCTTCACAAATGCCTTTTAATGCCGCAACCTGATAAAGCACGATGTCGAAAATCTCGTCAGGCGACATTTTCATTTCGCGTCGGCCGAAACCCTGCAAATCCGGAAACGAAGGGTGTGCGCCAATCTTAACGCCTTTCTTGATCGCGGTTTCGATGGTTTGCCGAATCGTTGAGGCATCTCCCGCGTGAAATCCGCAAGCGATGTTAACCGATGAAACATAATCCATCAGCACGGCATCGTTGCCCATCGTCCACGCGCCGAAACTCTCGCCCATATCGCAATTTAAGTCAATCAAGTGCATTATGAAATTATTTGTATCTGAATAGGACTTTGGCTTTTGGTCTTTGGTTTTTGGTTTTTTCAATGGAAACCCGTTGGTTTTCAATCAAGATTTCCGTAAAACAAGCGGATTGGTGAGAAATTCATCGCCAATCTGCAATTTCTTTCAAAAACCAAAAACCTAAACAATTACAATTATTTAACGCAAAGGCGCCAAGTGGCAAGGACGCAAAGTTTTTTACAAGAATTTGACCGCAGTTTTTAGTAAATTCAACTCATTTTCAAATTTGACCAACAGATTTTCAGCTTTTTCTATCGAAATAACTTCAAAAGAGATTTCTGCGTTCGTGCCGAGCTGAGCAAGAATTGGCAAATCAGTCGGAATGACGTTGGCAATTCGCGGATAACCACCGGAAGTTTGATGGTCGGCCAACAAAACGATCATCTGCCCATCCGGAAAAAGCTGAATCGTCCCGAAATTAACGGCTGACGAAACGATTTCTTTCGGGTTTTTAAGTTGCAGCTTTGAGCCTTTGAGCCGAAATCCCATCCGGTCGGAGTCTTGCGTGATCGTAAAACACTCTTGTGTAAAAAGATCAAAACTGTTTTCAGTAAGTTCGCTAAATTCTGCCCCGGAAGCCACTTGGATTGTCGGGAATTTTGTGTAAGAGGGAATCAGTGAATTTGAAATTCGATAATTAAATTTGAAATTTGAAATTTGAAATTTGTATTTGAATTCGATCCGATCGCCGTGCAATAATTTTCTGCCATCAAACCCGCCGATATTAGCGAGTAGATTTGTACTGGCGCTTCCGAGCCAATTGTCGAACTTAAAACCGCCTTTGACCGCCAAATACGCCCGGTTTCCGAAATGCTTTTGCGCGAATTTTAATATCGAACCTTTTTCAGCAACGATGATCCGCCAATTCTCACAGTATTTTCCATTTAATTGTGCCGCAAAATCGGCGCCGCCGAGCACAAATAAAGTATCTTCTTCGAACAAAATTTCAGCCGCCGGAAAGTGCATTTCCAAAACCGGAGCGTTTTCGTCGTTGCCGAGCAGAGAATTGATCAGGCGAGCAGCAATTTTATCCATCGCGCCGTTCGGATTGATCCCGAAACGCCGGAATCCGGTCCTGCCTAAATCTTGCACCGTGGTTAATATTCCCGGTTTTTGGATGAGAATGCTCATTTGTTTGAATCGTAAAATTTCACCAGATCGCCGGCCTGCAAAGCGCACGGATCGATACCGTTGGGCGTAAAAAGTTCGAAATCGGTCCGGCCGATGATCTGCCAGCCGCCGGGCGAATCAAACGGATAAATACCGGTTTGCCGACCGGCGATTCCGACACTGCCTTGCGGGACGATCAAACGCGGCGAAGTG
>JANLTD010000845.1:0-5205 GCA_031362765.1 Acidobacteriota bacterium
GAACTTTTCGGTCACGAAAAGGGAAGTTTCACGGGCGCGGTCAACGAAAAGAAAGGTTTGTTTGAAATTGCTGACGGCGGCACGCTTTTTCTTGACGAGATCGGCGAACTTGATATTTCGCTGCAGGCAAAGATCTTGCGCGCTTTGCAGGAAAAACAGATTCGCCGCGTCGGCGCGACGCGTGAACTCAATGTTGATGTGCGGGTTGTTGCCGCGACCAACCGCGATCTTCTGAAAATGACGCAGGAAGGCTCGTTCCGCGAAGATCTGTATTATCGCCTGAATGTTTTGAGCATCGAAATTCCGCCGCTTCGGATGCGACGCTCGGACGTTGCGCTGCTGATGGATTATTTCATCAAAAAACACACCCGCAGCACGAATCGCAAGATGAATCTGAGCGGTGAAGCCAAGCGTCTTTTGGAAGACTACAGTTATCCGGGCAATGTAAGGCAATTGGAGTCGGCGATCGAACGCGCGATTTTGTTATGCGAAAACGACACGATCACGATTGACGATCTGCCGCCCGAAATGACGCAAGGTTCACGTTCGACGGCTTCGTCAAACGATCTTTTTAAGCTGCCGCCCGAAGGCGTCAATTTTGAAGATGTCGAACGCAGTCTGATTATGCAGGCGATGGATCGAACCGACAACAACATCACAAAATCGGCGCGGCTTTTGGGTTTGACGTTTCGGACGCTGCAATATCGCCTTGAAAAATTCGGCTTCAAAAAAGACGGTGCGGAAGAAGAGGAAGAATCCTGAAGGCTGTCCGATAAACTTTAGTTTGTCGGGTTGTGTGCGGAGAACAACAAACTGAAGTTTGTTGGACAATGTCTTATGAAATGCGAAGAACAACAAACTGAAGTTTGTTGGACAATGTCTTATGAAATTAGGATACAAAACGGCGTGGTTTATTTTGTTGTTGATCGTCGCGGCGGTTGTCGCGATGGTTTTCATACCTGTTTGGTTGATTAAGCCTTTTTCAGCACAAACTGAAAATCAGCTCGCGGTTTCTTATTTTTTGAAAAGCTGGTCGCCGGTCTTGACGATCGTTTTTGCGCTTGCGTCAATCGCTTTAGCTGTTTTTATCTGGAAAAATTCAAAACGCTGGTTTTCAAAAGCACCGTTGATAATTCCGCTTTTGCTAATCACCTTCTTCACGTGGTTTGCGCGGCAGAATCATTTTGAATGGATGTTTGCGCCGCTCGAAAATGCGCGTTTCGCACGAATTTCCGACGCGAATTTTATTGCTGACGACGATATGGTTTTAGCGGTTAAGATCGGCGACGACGCAGTTGCTTTTCCCGTCAGACAGATGGCATATCATCACGTTGTTCAGGATGTGGTTGGCGGAACACCGATCACGGCGACTTACTGAACGCTCTGTCACACGGGAATTGTGTGGCGGTCCGTCGTGAACGGGCAGATATTAACACTCAGATTGGCAGGAATCAATAACCAGAATTTTATAATGCGCGACGAAGAAACAGGTTCGTGGTGGCAGCAGATCTCGGGCGAAGCGATTCAGGGAAAACTGAAACGCCAAAAGCTCGAAAACGTCGAAATGGACGAATTAACTTACGGCGTTTGGAAACGCGAAAACCCGCAGGGGCGCGTGCTTCGTCCCGACGGCGACAAGATTGAATCGGTGGATTGGGAAGCGCAGGTTGGCAAAATGCCGGTCAGAATTTCCACCGAATTGGACAAAACGCTTGAGCCGCGAACTTTGGTTGTCGGAATTGAAATTAATGGCAAATCAAAGGCGTATCCATTTTCGGCGATCGAAAACCAAAGTCCGATTCTCGACCGCGTCGGCGGCAAAGACATTTTGATCATTCTCGCCGAAGATAAAAGATCGGTGCGCTGTTTTGAACGGGAATTGGGCGGAAGGGTTTTGGAGTTTTTCGTCAAACCCGATTCAAAAGAGATCGTTGATGCGCAAACTGCCAGTGTTTGGGATTTTTCGGGAAAGTCAGTGAGCGGCGAGTTTTCCGGTAAACAATTAAAGAAAATCGCGGTTTTGAAGGATTACTGGTTTGACTGGAAAACTTATCATCCGGAAACACAACTTTACACGCTTGGTGCTCGTTAATTTATCTGTTAAATTTTGAAGAAAGGAGAGAAAGCGATGGAATGGTTTTCGACATTGAGTTTGGCACTCGGTTCGGCGTGGACTTCGGGCATTAATCTTTATGCAACGGTAACGGTTCTCGGGCTATTGCAAAAGTTTGCATTGACAAAACCTTTGCCCGGCGGTCTTGATGTGCTTGATAACTGGTGGATCATCGGCATCGCGGGCGGACTTTATTTGGTCGAATTCGTCGCTGACAAGGTGCCGTATGTTGACAGCGTTTGGGACGTTGTTCATACGTTTATTCGCGTTCCGGCAGGCGCGGCCGTTGCCTATGCCGCAACAAGCAACGAAGGCGCGCCCTTTTATGTTATCTCAACGTTGCTCGGCGGCGGACTTGCGCTTTCGTCACACGGCACTAAAGCCGCACTCCGCGCGGGCGCAAATCTTTCGCCCGAACCTGTTTCAAATTGGGTTTTATCCATTGTCGAAGATGTAATTGCCTTTGTCGGTTCGCTGCTGGCAGTTTTTGCGCCGTTTATTATCGCCGGTGTTTTGATAATTTTCGCGCTCGTCTTTACCTGGTTTGCGCCAAAAGTTTTTCGGGCATTGCGGCGCATTTTCAATGCGATTCGGGCGTTTTTTGCAGGCGAAAGTTTCAAAGAAATCGCTCACAAAGCACCTTAACCGGTTAGTAAATGAAAACTCCGCTTTATTGAAGCAGGGATTTAGAAAGTTTAATGAAAAAATGTTTCTATCTAACGAAAAAAGAATTATCATAGTCGAAAATTATGTAGATCTCAGGAGTCGCTAAATGTTAAAAAGATTCAATCTAATCTTCGCGGGGATGGTTTTCCTATTGTTTGGACAAACTACAGTTCAAACCGGTTTTGCTCAGTGCGGAATTTATTTCAAAACACGATATCAAAGCACGTTAACATCTGATTTGTCCGATTATCAAGTTGAAGATTGGACGAGCGACGGCAAGGCGGATTTTTGGAAATTTCAATTAAATCCGAATACCTCGATGCAAGACATCTATATTTATTCAAACAACGGAAACGGCGGATTCGATTGGAACAATCCGATAATCAGCCCGACGACGATTCCGGTCATCAATCCAAATCTTGATTCATACCAACTGATAGACTTTAACAACGACGGTAAAAAAGACATACTCTTTTCGCAAGGTCAGACGACCCACAAAATTTATTTAAATAACGGAAACAATTCTTTTACCGCGCTTGCGTCAAACACTTTTAACGATGAATCGAATAACCCTTTAATTCAAAGTATCGGTTTTATTGATGTCAACGGCGATAATTTGCTCGATTGGGTGCGGGTCAACAGTATTCCGGGTCAGGGACAATCACTCAATTATCGTTTGGGAAGTGCAAATGGTTTGTTTGGTGCAAGAGTGCATATTATCTTTACCAGCGGTCAAACGAACAATATAATCGGCGATTTTAATGGAGACGGTCGCAAAGACATTGCACTCGGCGGCAACCCTGCTCGCCTTGAAGTTGTTCTCAATAACGGAAACGGAACTTTTACTTCCGTTATTAACACACTTGTGGTTCGCAGTGGCAACACGATAATGAAAGATTTTGATAACGACGGCAAAGACGACATTATCGTTACTTATCAAGGCGGCACGGTTGACCCGCCATATACCAGATATGTAACATTTTATAAAAGTCTCGGCAACGGAAACTTCACCCAAAACAATTTGCCCGTTTTCCAAATTCCCGGACCGCCTGCGCCTAACGCCGCCAGCATCGTAACTGCCGATTTTAATGGCGATAATTCACCCGACATTCTGGAACTCGGTAAAACTTTTTACTCGATTCATCTGAATAACGGGGCGGGAACTTTTTCAAGAACCGACTATCTGAACAAATTGGGTGAACCCCAAGACCTGATTTTTGCGCAATTTAACGGTGATAATAAAACCGATTTATTTGTCAAATCCAATTCTGCGGCATCGCTTAAAAATATTTTTGACGAACAGATTATTCTTATTAAATACAATCAATGCGCGCCCTCGGGCGAAACAAAACGGGCGAATTTTAATGGTGATCTGTTACCGGATTTGGTGACATGGAATCCCAATACGGGAAATTGGCGGGTCGGTCTGCTTGGAGCCTTCGCGGTTGGTACTCCCGCTTCGATTCAATCATTCAATTGGGGAACTTCCGGCGATATTCCGGCACTCGGCGATTATGACGGCGACGGCAAAACCGATTATAGCGTTTATCGTCCAAATGAGGGCAATTGGTACATTTTTTTAAGTTCAACTTCATCGTGGGCTGTTTTCAGGTTCGGCTTACCGGGCGATGTTCCGGTTCCCTCGGACTACGACGGCGGCGGTAAAACCGACATCGCCGTTTTTCGTCCGTCGGACGGTAATTGGTATCTTTGGTTTAGCGAAGCGCAGCAGTTTGCGGCGGTTCATTTCGGCGCAAACGGTGATAAACCCGTCGCGGCGGATTATTACGGCGACGGCAAAACTGACATTGCTGTTTATCGCCCAAGCGAGGGAAATTGGTATTACTTGAAGAGTTCGGACTTAAATTACAGCGTCATTCATTGGGGAATTAGTACGGATAAACCTGTTCCGGCAGATTATGACGGCGACGGTCGTTCCGATCTTACTGTTTATCGCGATGGCGATTGGTATATTCTTCGCAGTTCAAATAATTCATTTAATCTTATTCATTTTGGAACCGCAACGGATTTTCCAATACCGTTTTACTATAATAGCGACTTCGCCGAATTGATGGTTTATCGCGCGACCAATAATTTTTGGTATCATTACCCCTCGACGCCGCCTATTTATCAAGGCATTAGTTTCGGTCAGTCGCAATATACTCCAATTTACTTTGGACTGCCGAATAATTAAACTTTGAAGTGATGGAAGTAACTTTCAAAATTTTAGCGGTGATTCTGGCCGGAGTCGCCGCTTATTTTATGTTGCAGGGCAATGCTGACCGCGCTTTTGTTTCGGCGGTTGGCGGTGCAGTTTCGTTTTTTCTGGGCATCCGATTTCAAGTAAAAGAAAGATTAAAAGTGCGTGAAGCAGAAAGGCTCGCGGCGGAAGAGTCGGAAGAATCGGACGAAACGCCGCTTTTGAA
>JANLTD010000857.1:0-8452 GCA_031362765.1 Acidobacteriota bacterium
CCACTGAACGGCGCGAGCGATCTGCCGAAATTTGTTTATACATCGGCTGATAAAAAAGGCTGGCGCGGAAGCTATAATGATCCGGGCAAAGGCCGCGTGGCGAAAGTTCGGATGGACACTCCGGTCATCTATTTTTACACCGCGAGGGAAATGGAAATTGATGTCAAAGTCGCGTTTCCGGGCGGAACTATTACGGAATGGTATCCACAAGCGGGCTGGGCAAATGCGCGTTTTGAATCAGGCATCAACTGGGGGAAAATCAAACTTCTGCCCAATCAAACGCCCGATTATTTGCGCGAAGTTGCATACAGCCATTATTATCCGGCGCGTGAAACCGATTCGGTCCCGATACAGGTTTGCAATCCCGATAAAACCAGGATCGAAAAAGAAAAGTTTCTTTTTTATCGCGGAGTCGGCGATTTTGAATTGCCTTTGAAAGTAAAATTGAACGGCGAAAAAATTGTTCTTAATACAACCCAGGAAAAATACAGTTCGAAAGCCAATCCCGGCAGAAATATTACAAATTTGATCGTTTTTGAAAATCGCGGCGGGCGCATCGGTTACGAATTTGTCCCAACAATTTCGGGTGAAACGATTGTCGAGCGTCCCGCTTTCAACAAAAGTCTGACGCAGGTTTTCGACGAACTCGAAAAAGCTCTTGTCGCGCAGGGACTTTACGAAAAAGAAGCCAAAGCGATGATCGAAACATGGAAAGATTCTTGGTTTGAAGAAGGATTGCGCGTTTTCTATATTTTGCCGCGAATGACGACCGACGAAATTTTGCCTTTGACGGTTCAGCCGCGCCCGCAGGAAACCGTCCGTGTTTTGGTCGGCCGCACCGAAGTCATCACGCCTGAAATGGAAAAAGATGTCCGAAAACAAGTTGGTCTTTTGCGTTCAACTTCAAAAGAAGTGCGCAAAGAAGCCCAAAGCAATTTGAAAAAATACGGCAGATTTTACGAACCGATTTTGAAGAACATTTTGGAAAGCGAACGCAATGCAAAAGTTCGGGCGCAAATCGAAAAACTCATTTCGCTGAGTTAAGAAAATTTGCCTGCGAAACACACGAAAATACGAAAATAAAACAAAAACAAAACGATTATTTTCTTTCTTTTTTTCGTGATTTTCGTGTGTTTCGCAGGCAAAAGACTTAAATCAAATGAATCAGCAGACCATCGCGCAATTTCGGCTCGAACCAGGTTGATTTCGGCGGCATGATCTGATTTTCGTCGGAAACTTGCAAAAGTTGTTCAATCGTTGTCGGAAACATCGAAAAAGCAACTTGCCAAAGACCGGAATCAACCAATTTTTCAAGTTCCGAAGTGCCGCGAATACCGCCGACAAAATCAATCCGTTTATCGGTTCGGACATCTTCGATTCCCAGGATCGGATGTAAGATGAAATTTTCCAAACGGCTCACGTCTAACGATGCAATCACACCCGGATCGGCAAAATATTGAACATTAAACATCAATTTGCGCCATTTCCCATTAAGATAAACGCAGATTTCGCCCGGATTTTCAGGCGTTGGATTATCTGTTTCCAAAATAACATAGCCCGATTCCGTCACTCCTTGCAAAAATTCTTCCCCGCTTAGACCGTTCAGATCTTTGACGACGCGGTTATAGGCAAGAATCTTTAATTGTTCGGCGGGAAAAAGAGCGGCAATGACGAAATTATACTCTTCCGCGCCTGTGTGATTCGCGCTTTTCTCGCGCATTGCGGCGCGGGCGCGCGAACTGCTGGCGGCGCGGTGATGACCGTCGGCAATGTAAATCGCGGGAACTTGTTCAAATGCTTTAACGAGCGAATCGGTCGCGGAAATCTTCCAAACCGTATTACGAATCAGGTTTTTGTTGACATCTTCGGCTTCAAAATCGTAGAGCGGTTTGCTTTTTGTAATTTCATTGACAAGGACGTTTATCTCATCAGTGCCGCGATAGCAAAGAAAGATCAGACCGGTTTGCGCTTCGAGTTCGATCATATGGCGCGTGCGGTCATTTTCTTTGTCGGGACGCGTTTTTTCGTGCTTTTTGATAAGGTCGGTGTCGTATTCGTCAATCGAACAGCAAGCGACAACGCTTGTTTGAATTTGTTCGCCCATCTGCAATTGATAAACGTAAAGACTCGGCTCGGCTTCAAGCTCCAAAACGCCTTCGCTTTGAAGACGCTCAAAATTCGCTTTGGCTCGTTGATAGACTTCATCAGAATATGGATTTACGTCGTCCGCCAAATCAATTTCGGAACGCGAAACGTGCAGAAAACTAAGCGGATCATTGGCAGTAATGGCGCGGGCTTCCGAGGCGTTGAGAACGTCATACGGAACGCTCGAAACTTGTTTGGCTTGTGTTTCAGACGGACGCAGGGCGCGAAAAGGTTTGATTTTTGACACTTAAAAAATTCTCCTCATAAAAACTATTTATTGACAGTATTATTGGCGTTTGAATTGACCGCCGAATTGTTGTTTGAAAGTGCCGAATTGGCAAGTTTTTTGTTGACTTCATCACCCGCTTTTTTCAACACTTCTTCGATATATTTGTCGCGGGCAAGTTTCCACGCGCCGTTCTCACTCACAAACGGCATTATCATATCAAATGAACCGTTTGTTTCGTTTTTGACCTCGACGGTTGCCGTCTCGCCTTCGATCTTTTCGTTGCGAGTTTCGGGCGCATTTTTGATCTTGACCGAGGCTTCGCGCCGCAAGAGCTGGTCGGTGGTCGTGCCTTGCGTCTGCGCCGATCTTTCGATCAGATCAAGCGACCCTTTCGAAAGCATCGATTTCATTGCCGCAATATCTTGCCTTTGCGAAGCCGCGACATACTGCTTCAAAATATCGGCCGGACCATTTGCCGCCGTCTGATTAGACTTACAACCGACCAGCAAAAACGCCGCCAGCAACATCAAAATAAGATAAAATTTCATAAACCAAATCCGTTGCACACTTGCTTTCAAGCGGTTTCCGCCTTAAATCCGCAATCCAAAATCACAAATCCAAATTCTTCTTCGATATATTTATCGCGGGCAAGTTTCCACGTGCCGTTCTCACGAACGAACGGCATTTTCATATCAAATCCGCCATTCATCTCGTTTTTGAATTCGACGGTCGCCGTGTCACCTTCGATCTTTTCGTTGCGAGTTTCGAGTTTGTATTCAATGTTTTCATTTCTGATTGATAATTCTTGTCGCAAAATATCGTCAATCGTCAAATTTTGCAGTTTGGCATTTTTTTCAATATATTCGAGTGAGCTTTTAGAAAGCAACGCTTTCATCCCTACAATATCTTGTTTTTGCGAAGCCGCAATATACTGCATTAAAATATTGCTCGGACTATCCGCCGCCGATAGGTTAGAATTACACCCAACTAGCCAAAATCCCGCCAGCAAAACTAAGATGTGATAAATCTTCATAAACTAAATCTTTTGCGCCCTTGATCACAAGCGGGTTTCCGCCTTAAATCCGCAATCCAAAATCACAAATCCAAAATCATTCACGGTTGTCTGCCCTGATTGATGATCTGATCGAGTTTGTCATTGCTTTCTTCTGAGATCTTTTCAACCTCATCAATCAGCGAGCGGCGGTCAATTTTCCAAAGGCCGTCTTCTTTAACGAACTGGATCTTGTTCCAAATGCCCATTGAGTCCTTCATTTCGATCGTCGCCTTATCGTCTTCGGTGATCTCGTTTCGGAATTCGGCGGTCGTCTGATTTTCGGAAAATAAAGAATCGCGCCTGACGACATCGTCCACATTGATATTTTGTGCTTTGGCTTCCTGCTCATGTATTTTCAGGGTTTGCTGCGAAAGCAGCAGCTTCATTGTCGTCGTATCCTTTTTCTTGAAAGCGTTGCCGTATGCCTTAAGAGTTTCGAGCGGAGTTAAAAGTTTCGGCTTCGCGGAAGAACACGCAAAGCTTGATGCGAGCAAAATAAATATTATAAATCCGAAATAAAAACGCATTGTTTGAATATCTCTTTCGTAAATCGTTATACTAAAAAAACTAGATTATAGCGCAAAACCAAGGAGTGAAAAACAAATGGAACGTAAAAAGCTTGCACCGGACGAAATTCTCTCTAATTTAGCCGAAATGGAAGACTGGCGCGCCGAGAACGATATTTTGTCAAAAAGATTCGAATTCGCGAACTTTGCCGAAAGTCTCGAATTTGTAAACCTTGTCGGCGCGATCGCCGAACGACACGATCATCATCCCGACATAACTTTTGGTTGGGGCTACGCCGAAATCAATCTGACAACACACGATCGCAACGGCATTACCGCGCTTGATTTTGCGGTCGCGAGAGAGATTGGCGAAATCAGATAATTTTCCGTGAAGACGCAAGATATGTTCGCTATTCACCTTTAAGTATTCGTTTTTATCGAGTAAAAAACCGTCAAATATTCAGTCAAATTTGAAACGAAGGCTTCTAAAAGGAGTTGCAAAGTCAGTCGCTTCCGACGCGAGCCGACGCGTCGTTTGTTGCTCACAGTTCAAGCAATTGCTCACCTAACCGCTTTTGCCAAGTCAATTCAATCTTTACTTGGCATTAATGATTTCCTAAAAAAAATGAATCACGAAAGGTGTATGGCGAGCAACTTTGTCCTAGCTGAAATTAAGTATCTTTTTTGTTAAGCGACCTAAAAACTTTTTTGCGGTCTTTTCACCTTTGCGGAAAATCGATGTTTTCGATAAAATTAGTGGTTTAGTCTTTATACCGAAAATTTAACCAGAGGAATTTAACAACACAGTATGGCAAATACACCTATTACAGTTGCGCACGGCGACGGCATCGGCCCCGAAATTATGGACGCAACCCTGCACATTTTGAAGGAAGCGGGCGCGCGAATTGATATTGAAACGATCGAGATCGGCGAAAAAGTTTATTTGAGCGGCAATTCCGCCGGCATCGCGCCCGAATCGTGGGATTCTCTGCGGCGGACGAAAGTCTTTTTGAAAGCTCCGATCACGACCCCACAGGGTGGCGGATTCAAATCGCTGAACGTGACAGTTCGTAAAACACTCGGACTTTACGCCAACATTCGCCCATGCGTTTCGTATCATCCGTTTGTGCGCACCAAACATCCTGTGATGGACGTCGTTATCGTCCGCGAAAACGAGGAAGATACCTATGCCGGAATCGAATATCGCCAAACAGATATGGTCGAGCTCTGTCTGAAGCTGATTTCGCGTCCGGGTTGTGAAAAGATCGTCCGCTACGCATTTGAATATGCAAAGCTCAACAATCGGAAAAAAGTTACGGCTTTTATGAAAGACAACATTATGAAGCAGACCGATGGTTTGTTTCATCGCGTCTTTGACGAAATCGCGGTTGAATATCCCGAGATCGAAGCTGATCACTGGATCGTGGACATCGGCGCAGCGAAAATGGCGGACACGCCCGAAAATTTTGACGTGATCGTGATGCAAAATCTTTACGGCGATATTCTGTCCGACGTCGCTGCGCAGATTGCCGGCTCGGTCGGTCTCGCAGGTTCGGCGAATATCGGCGAAAATATTTCGATGTTTGAAGCGATTCACGGTTCCGCGCCGCGCCGCGCCGGACAAAATCTGGCAAATCCTTCAGGTTTATTTCTCGGCGCGATTCTGATGCTCGTTCACATCAATCAGCCGGACGTTGCCGAACTCGCGCATAATGCCTGGCTACGATGTCTTGAAGACGGCGTTCACACTTACGATATTTTCAAGGAAGGCATCTCGAAAGAAAAAGTAGGTACGAAAGAATTTGCCAATGCCGTCGTCGCGCGGATCGGACAAAAGCCCGAAACTCTTAAAGCCGCTGAATATAAAAAGATCGAAGAAATTGCCCTTGCGGACCGAAAACCGATCTACACTATTCGCGAACCGCAAAAGAAAGAACTCGTCGGCGTTGACGTTTTCATCAGTTGGTGGAACGGCGAATTTTACGGCGCGGGAAATACTATCGGGGAACAGATCGAAAAGCTCTCTGGCGACGGTTTGAAACTGATCATGGTCTCAAATCGCGGCACCAAAGTTTATCCGAAAGGGCAACCGGACACGTTCTGTGTTGATCATTGGCGCTGCCGATTTGTTTCAGATAACGATAATAATGTTGTCACGCACCAGCAAGTGATAAACTTGCTCAGCCGCTTTAACGCTGCCGCAGTTGACTTTATCAAAACCGAACATCTGTATAATTTTGACGGAGTCGCAGGATATTCCGCCGGACAGGGGCAGTAGGATATTGGTTTTGGATTTTGAACTTGGATTTGGATTTGGACGAAGCCGACGGTTTCGTCCTTTTTTTAATTATCCCTAATTGACTCGTCACCGAATTGAATTTGTGCGCCAAAATAATCAACCCGTTCTTCATCTGATCTGCGGTCTGCCGGGATCGGCTTCCCCGGCAAAGGAAATCTCCGCGCGCCCTTTTGTCATCTCCTGCCGAAAAATTCTTCGGAACATTTTTTTGAAGCCCTGCGTTAGGCTGTTTTAACCAGACGTTAATTTCAAATAAACCGACTGATTCCGATAAAAATTATGGCAGACGCAGATTTTTTCAGCGAAAAAAAAGACCGTGAATCTGAACGAACTCCGCAAACACGATCAATGTTCAGCATTAAAAGGATTTTCACGCCGGACTC
This sequence comes from Acidobacteriota bacterium, assembly GCA_031362765.1. Classification (GTDB taxonomy): domain Bacteria; phylum Acidobacteriota; class Blastocatellia; order Pyrinomonadales; family Pyrinomonadaceae; genus JAFDVJ01. The sequence goes on from JANLTD010000857.1 coordinate 6,617, forward strand.
CGAGCGTTATGAAGGCGTTCGTCCGATAAACATTTACCTTTTGCGATTGTTCTATTTTCTGATGGTCTTTTTTGTCGCGACCGACGCATGGACGACGATCATCACTCACCAGGGACCGTGGGACCGGTTTAGAGCAATGTCAATATGCGTTTGGGCGGCATACGCGACATTGGCTTTTTTCGGACTGTTTCAACCGCTGAAATGGCTGCCGATCATGATTTTTATGATCTTTTACAAGTCGCTCTGGCTGATCGTCGTCGCCTATCCGTTATGGCGGGCGGGCACTCTTGCCGGTTCGCCTGCCGGAGAAATGACCGGCGTTTTTTTGATGGTGCCGCTGCCGATCATTGCCGTGCCGTGGAAATATGTGTTTGAAAATTACATTTATAAACCGAAGAAAAATAGATAAGCGTCAGGCGTTTTTCTTCGGTTTTACTCTTTTGATTTAGAAGGACAATGTATATCTGCCCATTAAAGGCGGCAAATCGCGCGGAGCTTCCTTGAAAATTTCTTTCTGCAAAGCTCGCGCGAGCTTCCGCTTAAAATATCTGCGCAGGGAGTTAATTTTGAAATCTGCAAAGAATGCCGGGCGACCTGTCAGCGTAATTTTGTTGCCGCAATTAAACGCCGGACTTACCGACCGTTGTTATCGATGCGGCCGCTGATATCGGGTTCGCCGGGTTTTCTAACGGCGGCGGCGAGTGATTCTCAGTGACACGTCCGCCGGGCAAAGATTTGAATAACCAAAGAATCAATGCAATGTTTGTGATTTGTCCCGAGTTTTACGATGTTTCAGACTGATAAAAAATTAGAAAGATCAGTCCGTGCATACTAAACAAAAGTTGAATTATGTCTGAAAACCAAATTAGTCCGATTTCTTCACGGGAACGCATTGAAATTCTCGATGTGCTGCGCGGATTAGCGATCGGCGGTATTCTCGTCGGCAATCTGCAATGGTTTTCCGGTTACTGTTTTGTGCCTGAGTCACTTTCTGCACAAAGCCCGCTTGCCGATCAGATCGCGCATTTTCTGGTTCATTTTTTGTCGAACAAATGAACCAGACAGATAAAAACAAGATGGCGAGGGGCTCTGGGTAACGGTATCGTCTCTCAAAATGGGATTTACCGCGCTTCCCAAAACGCGCGCATATTTTTGGTTGATGGTCTTTTCTTCGTCCGTTTTAGGTTCCGCCGCGTAATCCGGCACTCCGAAACCTTGTTTCTGAAGTTCGGCAATCGCTGCTTCGAACTGCGGAACAGAAGCCGAAATGTTCGGCAATTTAATGATGTTGGCTTCGGGTTTGGCTGCCAGTTCGCCCAAGGTAGCGAGCGCATCGGGGATTTTCTGCTCTTCGCTTAAGTATTCCGGGAAGTTAGCTAAAATTCTTCATCAGTTAACAGCAATCAATAATTAACGCTATTCTAGTCAACTTTGATTCAAAACGTAAATTAACCTGAGTATTGAGTTGAAAATTAGAAAGAAAATGGGACGCGGACAAACGCGGATTAAACGGATTTTCGCGGATTTGCTCAAAATATTTTTTTAATTCGCCATAAGTTATCTAAAAAAATCCGCGCTGATCCGCTTAATCCGTGTTTGTCCGCGTCCTATTTCTTCTTTGATTTCAACTCAATACTAGGGTTAAATTACAAAGTCAAAAATATTCCCGAAACCTCGACAACTTAGACGACGCGAAAGGCTATTCGGCGTAGGCTTTTCTTATCACGGTCAGGTGTGAACCTATAGTTCACACCTGACCGTGATAAAATACCAAAATGACCTCAACGTTCCTATCGTCCGGCAGATCGCCTGGATCTCATTAATTCCGCAACTACT
>JANLTD010000859.1:0-3776 GCA_031362765.1 Acidobacteriota bacterium
GCAACAAGCAACCCGGCCCACAATCCAAACCAAAGCAATGCGGAAACTATCCCGATCAGCCAAATTCCGACCAGGGCCGCTGCAATAACTCCGATGATTGTTAAAATAATTTTGACGGTATCCATAAAAATCCTCGCCCGAGTATTATATCAAATTTAAGATCATTTCAACTTATCCAATTCTTCGTCGGTCAATTTGTCAATCGAGTAGAGCGCCGCTTTTTGGTCATTGACAACGATCATGAAAGTTTCGTTGACTTGGCCTTTTTCAAATTTTGATCGATATGCAAGATCAAACTGTCTTTCTTTGGTGTTGAGAATAGTCACCTTTGAAAAAATCAATTCTGAACTCTGATGCCTTCCCAGCCTTTCAAAAGCTTGGGCTATTGCAAGTCCAAGCCCTTCTTTGCTTTTGGTCGCCTTTGCCGCTTCGTTTGCCGAATTGAAAATTTCTTCGTAATTTTGTTCGTTGTAAAGTCGGTGATAATTTTCGACGACCTTTTCTGCTCTGCTTTTGTCAGCAGTGAAATAATTACAGGCAGAGTAAAACAATACCGAGACGGCAAGGGCAAAAGCCAATAGCTGATATGTTTTCATGTTAGTCCCCTTTTCAAATTTCAACGGCTTTTATTTTACATCAATGAAAGCAAACGCGATAATCTGACAAAACTTACCGGGATTTCCATCATTATTCCCTATAAAGCCTAATATTGATTATCAGAGTTGATAAAGTAAAAACGGAAAACAATAGACTTGCGGTGACTTTCAACCGAATGATCGTCAGTTGCCATTTCCGACAACTGACGATTAAAAAACAACATATCGATTTCGGCTAACTTAATCTTTATATTCCTTTAAGGCACGTTTGTAATCGCGCATCGCGGCAATCGAGATCTGAGTTTTGCCGTCTAGTTTTGCCGGCTCAGAATTTCTGGTAAGAACTTTGTAACCGACATATCCGGTGATTCCAATTGCGCCGATCCAGAACAGATACCAGAGCATCGAGTAGATAAATCCAAAAACTGAAAAAGCCAGCATTCCAAGTATTACGAGACCCAATGCAATCAACAATATCTTTATAAAATTCATCTTTTTATCTCCTTTTTATTCAGGCGACCGCGATTTCGCAAAATCAATTCAAAATCGTATAATTCAACCTGATTTGAATAACGATTTTTTTGAGGATAAAGTTTTGACTTTTCAGAAAGTAGATCTCCAGCACATTGCCGAACAATTGAACGCCGAACTTTTTGGTGACCAAACCGCCGAAGCGACCAGCGTCACGCACGATTCACGCCAAGCGCGCGAAGGAACTCTTTTCGCCGCGATTCGCGGTCTTTCAATGGACGGGCATCGTTTTGTGGACGATGTGATGAGGCGCGGTGCGGTCGGCATTATCTCCGAACTCGACGCACCGGCTGATTTTCAGGGCACCTGGCTAAAAGTTATAGACGCGCGCGAATCTCTTGCCAAAGCCGCGTCTGTCATTTACGGAAATCCGTCACACCATTTAAGACTCGTCGGCATTACCGGAACCAACGGCAAAACAACGACGACTTATCTTTGTTTCGCACTGGCAAGCGCGAACAGCGAAAAGGCAGCGATGCTGACTACGGTCGAATACCGAATCGGCGATCGATCGGAAGAAGCGATCCGGACAACGCCCGAAGCTTCGGACACAAACAAATTTCTGCGCGAAGCGCTTGGGACGGGGTGTAAGACTGCCGTGATGGAAACATCGTCGCAGGCAATTGACCTTCACCGCTGCGATTGGCTCAGATTCAAAATTGGAATTTTTACAAATTTAACCCGCGACCATCTCGATTATCATCTGACGATGGAAAATTACTTTGACGCTAAAAAGAAACTCTTTGACGGACGGCTAGGTGCAAAACCAGAGTCATGCGTCATAAATATTGATGACGAATGGGGCGCCAAATTGGCAAATGAATTAAAAGCCAACGGCCAGCGCGTTGTGACGTTCGCGCAAAACATTCCGGCCGATCTGACGGCTGAAAATATTGAGGTCTCGTTGATCAAAGGAACCTCATTTTTGCTGAAAACACCAAATGGCGAAAGACAAATAGTTTCGCCGCTCGTCGGCAAACCCCACGTTTATAATATGCTGGCGGCAACTGCTGCATCACTTGAACTCGGTTTTGATCTTGACAATATCGTGAACGGCTTAAAAATCTGTGTCGGCGCACCGGGAAGGTTTGAAAGAGTCGAGCACGACGGCGATTTTGCGGTGGTTGTTGATTACGCGCATTCTGACGATGCGCTTTTGAACACCTTAAAAACTGCCAAAGAACTAACCAACGGCAGAATCATCACAGTTTTCGGATGCGGCGGCGACCGTGATAAGACAAAGCGCGTCCCGATGGGCGAAGTTGGCGGACGAAACAGCGATCTGGTCATTTTAACGTCTGACAATCCGCGCACCGAAGACCCTTTAAAGATCATTGAACAAATTGAAGTCGGCTTAAAAACCACGAGTTGTCCGTACCTTGTAGTTTCCGACCGACGAGAAGCCATTCATCAGGCAATTTCAAAGGCAAAACCGAATGACGTTGTATTGATCTGCGGTAAAGGACACGAAACGTACCAAGTTGTCGGTAACGAAAAATATCACTTTGACGATCGTGAAATAGCCCGCGAGGCATTGGATAATTTACTGGAAGATTAAAGAGATTTTGCCCACGAAACACACGAAAGAAACGAAAAAAAGAAAAATTAAAAAGTGGTTTTGATTTATTTTCGTATGTTTCGGGTGTTTCGTGGGCAAATCATTCTTTATTTCAACGAATCAATGAATCTTGCCAGAAAATTTTTCTGTGCAATTCCCATTTCGAGAAATCGCACGCCGAAACCGAGTTCGTAAATATGATTGACGACCTCGCCGTTAAATTGAACCTTCATCCCGTCGCTTAACGGAAAAAATACTAGAACCGTTTCGCCGTCTTCGACCTCGCCCGAACAGAGCACGAAACACCCTTCACGGCTGATGTCGTTAATCGTGCCTTTTTTTCGGCCGGCCTTAGCTTCCCATTCTACATCAATATTAACGCTGTATCGCGGCTCGGTTCGCCGTTCATCGCGGGTTCTTCGATCAATCGTTGACATCTTCTTTTATCTCTTCCTTCTCTCCTTTATTTCTGGTCGTCAAATAATAATAAACGGGTAATCCGAGCAAAATCAGGAAAATTCCTGCAAAAGATTGTGTTGGGGTCGTGATCATTGTATTTATCAAAAGCCAACCCGCAACCAACAAAAACAAAATCGGGACGATCGGATAACCAAAAGCTTTGTAAGGACGTTCAGCATTCGGATGTTTGATGCGAAAGACAAAAACTGAAGAAGTGACGAGTGCGTAAAAGATCCACGAACCAAAAATAACGTAATCGGTCAGAGTATCGAACGATCCGGAAATTGCCAGAATTGCCGCCCAAACCCCTTGAAAGATCAGCGCGTAAACCGGCACCCGTGTTCCTTCCGAAAGTCTGCCGATAGATTCGAACATCAAACCATCTTTCGCCATCGCATACGGCACGCGTGCGCCTGTCAGGATCGAAGTATGAAGCGTTCCGATTGACGAAAGCATTAAACCGACCGTAAAGAGCGAAACTGCCACGCCGACACCGAATGATTTGATATCGCCGCCGAAGAATTTTGAAATAACTTCTTTGGCAACCGACGAATCCTTTGAAACCGAAGCAATTGCCGTCGGGTCAAGTACATAAAAGTAGGCAAAATGAACGAAGACGTAAAGAATAATTA
>JANLTD010000869.1:0-4080 GCA_031362765.1 Acidobacteriota bacterium
ATCGTTTTTGCCGCCGTCGTCTTTCTGGTTGCCGCCAGCTGTGCCATTTATTACAAAGTCAGAACTCTCAATAATCAAACAAAAGATAATCGTGAGAAAACACCGCGATTAAAAAATGAACTGGCTGAGATTAACACAAGATTGACGGAATTGACACGCGACACGCCGCCTTTGATTGCTGATGAACTACAAGAGAAAAACGGCTTGGAAACGAAAAAAAGCGAGAAAACGACGGAATTGGAAATGGCAGAGACCGATCTGACGGATAAATACAAAGACTGGAGAATTTATTCAAAAGGCTTGCTCTATATCGGTGGGGCAGTGCTTACGGTCGGTTTGTTTCGGGTTCAGATACTTGATGATTGGCACATTGCCTTTGTTGACAGTGGCTCAAAAACGCTCTTGGAAGAGTTTTTTAAGGCCTCCCTTTATAATCAAGCAGTTTTTTATACGGTTTTGCTGATGGCAATTTATTTGCCGATTGTCTATGCCTTGCCCGCCACGCAGGATTCACCGACGGTTGAGAATTCATTTAGGGACAAAGGCTTTTTTGCGACTTTAATGACTTTTGCACCGCAAATTATTACGCTACTGAGTCCTGCTTTATTAGCACCTCTGGCAAATTTCTTTAAGCTGTTTTTCGGCGAATAAGGATTCATCAACTATCAAGAAACCATAGTTAATCAAATAATCAAAAATGTAAAACGAAAAAGGAGAAATAAACAAATGCTAATACAACCTGAACTTTTAAAAAATATCAATGGAGAAATAGCTGTTCCCGAAACGCCGGTGCAGTTTGAAAGTCCGCAAATTACGATTAACGATGCCGAAGTTGATTCTCTGATTCGCGTTAATCTGGCGCGGACGACGTTTCAAGTTGACGGAAGCGGTTTGACCGTCGCCGTGTTGGATACGGGATTGCGGACGACGCACGTTGATTTTGTGAACAAGGTCGTCGCCCAGCGGAATTTTACGACCGATAATGGCGGCGACGCGAACAATGCGTCGGACGGACAGGGACACGGCACGAATGTCGGGGGAATTATTGTCGCCAACGACATTCATCGCGGAGTTGCTTTGGGAGCGAATATCGTTCCGATAAAAGTTTTGGCAAACAACGGGTTCGGCGATTTTGCGGCGGTCGAACTGGCACTTCAATGGGTTTTGGATAATCACGCGGAGCATTCAATCTCGGTGGTCAATATGTCGCTTGGCGGTCCGACCAATAATGTGGATGATTCGGCATTCAGCGGCGGACGAACTGCTCAATTGATGAGGGATTTGCGAAATCGTGGCGTGGCGGTGGTGGTCGCAGCGGGTAACGATTTTTTCAAATATAAGCAGGAAGGAATGGGTTTTCCGGCGATTATTCGTGAGTGTGTGAGCGTCGGAGCGGTTTATGATTCAAATATCGGCGGACCGATTTCGTATCGCAGCGGGGCGACGGCTTTTACGACCGACAAAGACCGTCTGACGCCGTTCAGCCAAAGACTGCATTCAAGCCTCAATCCGGCAACCTTTACCGATATTTTCGCACCCGGCGCACCGATAACCTCGGCAGGAATTATCAACGACACGAGCGAATCCATCCAAAGTGGAACAAGTCAGGCGACACCAGTCGTTGCCGGAGTAATTTTGTTGATGCAACAGTTTTTCAAGCAAAACACCGGACAATTGCCAGCAGTTGATTTGATTGTCGAATGTTTGCGAAGAGGCAGTATCGAAATCGTGGACGGCGACGACGAAAACGATAATGTTCCGCACGGCAATAAAACCTACCCGCGAATCGACGCATTATTGGCACTTGAATCTGTCAGAAGAAGTCTGCAATTGGAACTTCTAACGACTCAAAAGGCCTTTCGCTGAAAACTGAAACAAATAATCGAGTCTTGATTTTGGAAAGCCGAAACCAAGCAATTCAGTTGGAAGAAAAAATAATTGCAAACAAAAAGGAGTTAAAAATATGGATTCGATTTTGTTTTGGAATGATGTGGCTCTTGAAGCCAATCGAGTTAGTTTTACAAACGGGGCTGGAGTGCAGGACGGACCGACGCTGAGTTCGAGGGCATTGGCGATTGTTCATTTGGCAATGTATGACGCGTTTGCGGCGGTTACGGGTAACCCCGTGACACTTCCGGCTTATTTGCCGGGATTGCCGTCTGTGCCGATTGGGTCAACCCTTTAAGGCGCGACATCGGCAGCAGCTTACACAGCTTTGACTCCGTTGTTTCCGAGCCAGAAAGCATTTTTTGATGCAAAGATTTTGGAAGGCGGGAACAGTCAAGACCCCGGACACGAATTTGGTGTGAAGGTAGCGAAAATGATTTTGGCTGACCGCAAGAATGATTCGGGTGCCGGTTCGGAAGGTTATACGCCTTCGGTCGGCGTGGGGAAACACGACGTTGATCTAGATAATCCGCAAGGGTTTCACGCGCCATTCTATGGTGAAAGGACACTGACATTTGCCGTTACCTCGCCGACACGCCATCGGCTACTGCCGCCATATCCGGTTGGAAGCGCGGATTATAACAAAGCGTTCAAACAAGTTCTCGGTAACGGCATTGCCCCCGAATTGATGGGAACAGTTCCGTCAGGGATCAATAAACGTGATGCCAAAGAAACCATCATCGGAGTTTTTTGGGGCTACGATGGCGCGAAGGGGTTAGGAACTCCGCCGCGTCTTTATAACCAAATTGTGCGGGCGATTGCCGAGGCACAAGCAACTACGCCCGCCGAAAATGCGCGACTTTTTGCGCTAATCAATGTGGCAATGGCGGATGCCGGAATTTTGGCGACCCGTGGTCGGCATCCGCAATGACCCAGCCAATCCCGATTCGGGCTGGCTACCGCTCGGCGCGCCGAATACAAACACCTACGATGCCGAAAAAGGTGTCGGCAAAAGGAATTTTACGCCGCCGTTTCCGGCTTATCCGTCAGGACACGCGACCTTTGGCGCGGCTGCTTTTCAGATTGCAGAGCTTTATTTCGGCTCGATCCGTCCGGGCATTGATGTTGCCAAAAATCTGAAATTTACATCGGACGAATTGAACGGCAAAAACGCTGACAACAAAGGTGCGATTCGCCCCGAAATTGAAAGAACTTTTACCGACGGCTTTAAACAAATGATTGAAGAAAATGGGCTGAGTAGGATTTATCTCGGTGTTCACTGGAGTTTTGATGCATTTGCGGTCAAACCAAACGGTAAGCCCGATTTAACCCAAAACATCGGCGGCGTGCCACTTGGCATAAATATTGCCGAAGACATCTTTGCCAACAATATGCAGAAATCAAATGTCTAGGAAATAAGCCCCGGCGTTCAGAGTTACTTTCTTGAGGAGTAACTCTGTCCACAATTTGAAATCAATAAGAGAGATTAAAATGACACTTAATAAAAGAATCTTTGACTTGATGGAAGTCAAAGCGGATGACCACGATATTGATTGGCTAAAAAGTAGTTTGCAAGCCGCCGTCGAGGTTGAAATGTTTACAATTCCGCCGAATCTTTCCGCTATGTGGTCTATAAAAACTATCTCGCATTTTGCGTATCGGTCAATAAAAGTAATTGTTAAAGAAGAGATGTTGCATTTGGGATTGATGTGTAATCTGCTGACTGCTCTCGGTGAAGTTCCCAAAATGAATGTTAAGGGGCATTCGCCGCATTATCCGAGTCGCTTGCCCGGTAATATTAATCCAAAGCTGACTGTTGCATTACAAGGGCTTTCAAGTGAATCGCTCGAAACATTTATGGCAATTGAACTACCTGAAAACGGGTCGGTCGTTGGGAAGATGAGCGAAACTCTGATGGCATTAACCGAAGAATTCTCGACCCTCGGGGCTTTTTATACGGCGATTTTAACGGCGTTTGAAAAACATCAGCCGGTACTATCCGTAGTCAATCAACTGGAAGATGCGACCATTGGTTTGTTCAAAATTACCGATATTGGTTTTGTCCGAACTGCAATCGGAATAATTAAGCAACAAGGCGAAGGCTCAAATGGCTCACCGGAAGATACCGGTCCGACCGATTTGGCACATTATTATCGTTTTGGAGAAATTTTTTTCGGGAAGAAACTGCAAAAA
>JANLTD010000883.1:0-1722 GCA_031362765.1 Acidobacteriota bacterium
CTTCGAGCGAGATCAAACCCGATTGATAGAGATAAAACAACGATTGATCAAAGGTCTGCATTCCGTATTGGGAAGTTCCGGCGGCGATCGCATCGCGGATTGAGCTGGTTTTGTCTTCGTGCAGAATATAATCGCGAATGAGCGGCGTTGAGATCATTACTTCGACCGCCGGCACGCGCGAATTCCCTTTTGCCGATTTCATCAAACGCTGCGAAACGACCGCTTTGAGAAGCCCGGCAAGCTGGATCCGAATTGATTTCTGCTGATAGGGCGGAAATGCAGAAATGATTCGCGTTAAGGTCTCTGACGCGTCAAGCGTGTGCAATGTCGAGAAAACCAGATGTCCGGTTTCAGCCGCGACCAATGCTGTTTCGATGGTTTCGAGATCGCGCATTTCACCGACGAGGATCGCATCCGGATCCTGACGCAGCGAACCGCGCAGTGCTTCGGCAAACGAACGCGTGTCAACATCAACTTCGCGCTGCGTGATAAAAGATTTTTTGTCCTTGTGAAGGAATTCGATCGGGTCTTCGACGGTTACGATGTGGCAGTTTCGGGTTTGATTGATATGGTCAATCATCGCCGAAAGGGTCGTCGATTTTCCCGAACCGGTCGTGCCGGTGACGAGAATTAAGCCGCGCTGTTCGTCGGCGATCCTGGTCAGGATCGGCGGCAGCCCGAGCTTTTCGAAGCTGCGGATATCGTCGGAGATCACACGGGCAACGATACCGATCGAGTTTCTCTGCTGAAAAATATTGACGCGAAAACGCCCCAGGCCGGAAACGCCGTAGCCGATGTCAACTTCATAGGCTTCCTTAAAATGCTGTTTCTGACGATTTGACATCATCGAAAAAGCCATTTCAAGCGTTTCTTCCTGATTTAAGCGTTCAACACCGGATAGCGGACGCAACTCTCCATTGACGCGGATCACGGGATGAGATGCGGCTCTCAGGTGCAGATCCGATGCGCCGAAACTCATCGCCATTCGCAGTAAATCGTCTATTCTATTCGACATATAATAGTTTTTGGACGTTATCGGGTTCGGTGAAGTGATTTTTGCTGATGAGGAAAAACAAGCCAAGTCGTCCGACTTAAATTCTAACTTTTATTAAACGGGTGCGTCAATGTTTTTTTTCGGATGCGGTCATGCCTCAGTGAAAAGCGACAAGTAAAATCTGAACTAAAAGAGCGGGGCAGAGAGCGCACCTTCGCGACCTGAAATTGGTTTTAGCAGGTCTTCTTAACCATTAATTTGAGAAATAGTGAAAGAAGATCAATACATTTACAGCAAAATTGAGGTCACGAAGGGTTGTTTTACGCCCGATTTTTTTAAGATCTGATTGCCGGACTTTTAACTGAGGCGATACACGATCCGATCGATTCAGATCTCGAATCTGAGGAATCTGCTGTATGAGACGCTGACCGGCCGTGAATATCATTCATTCCCGGCCCACAAGAGTAATATCTCTGAGAGGTTCACGAAAACGTCGATGCCAAAAGAGCACTGGCAAATCAAAACAAATTCAAGTCCAAAAACGTTCTCCTTTTTCATGGTTTCTTGGTGGTTTTATGCCATACGCAAATCATGAACATTTCTTAAGTTTCCCACGTTCTGAGGCTCTGCCGGCGGAATTCCGATTTCGTTCAGACTTCTCGATTCATTATCAATCGAGCGCGCTTGCCCCACGCCTTTGCCAAATTGCCCTCAGCGTTTGAGTTCTG
>JANLTD010000923.1:0-2956 GCA_031362765.1 Acidobacteriota bacterium
CAGATTTACTTCTTCGACCTGGAAAACCGTAAATTCTTCCATCCATTTCCACTTCTCGCCCGAATGCGGCGGCACGATACTGAGATAACGATCTTCATCAATTTCGATGTTTTCCGCGTTTTCGATTTCGCCGCCGAGCATCAGAATTTCGCGGGCGGCCTGCAATTCCTCTTCGTCCTCAAAATACGCCTCGTCATCTAAAAATTCTGAGCTGATGAAAATGATTCTGGCCGTTTTTTTATCGAGCCAAAAACCAATTCCCTCGCCGCTGCACAAAAAAGCGTCTTCCAATTTATCAAACGAAACTTTCATCAAAATAACTCCTCATCAAAATCCGATAAACCATTGTCTTCCTGGCGTTTACGTTCCGCAAATTCGCGGTTGAATTCTTCGTAACGCCGTTGTTCGGCCTCCCACACCGCACGGTCTTTTTCAAAAGAAAACTCAAACCGGTCATACTCCATATTTGAGCCGTCAAAATGCCAAAACATCGGCGTATCTATAAAGTCGAGAGCCATCATTTGGCACATTTCGCAATCTTCGTCAATCAGGCATTCGTGCGCCGAAGCCGTCAGATTTACGCGCTTTCGTTCGGTTTCGATGATTCCGGCGGGCGTTCGACCCGAAAATTCGCGTTGCGGATCGTTCAGCCAATCGCTCGAAATTTGCTCTAAAACCTCCGCGTTCGTGATGTCATTTTCAAAACACGCGCCCAACAGATGCCGAAACAGATCGTAATAAACGACAATTTCGTGCGTCCCGAAACCCGCAAACCGAAAAGCATTTGAATCTACCGGCAAAGGCGGCGGACAAATTCCCGTAAAAGTCCATTGCCGCGCCCGCGAATCCAGATCCGAGCCGATAAAGTCCTGCTTTTCAAGCAAAACCTCGCGCACCGTTCGACCGCGCAGATCGTCCCTTTCGGTCATCAACCATTTGGCGTGAATATTTGTAAATAGATCTTCGTCCGTGGCGGTCTTATTCGCCGAATATTCAGCCACAATAAATGAATAAAGCGGCTTTCCAAACAAGATCTCACGCGCATCATACGGCGGATTTAACAATTTTTCCTCGCGCCTTCGATGTGAAAGGCCTTCAAATTCCGGCATCGAACGAACGTGTTTCCAATCCTCCGATAATTCATAAGGCAAATAAAAATCTTCACCAGTATCAGTCTTGATCCGCATCTTGCCGTCTTTTGAGTAATAAGAATAAGTCGAATCCGCCATAATAACTTTGGCAACCAAATCAATCACCAAAAGCCCCGCATCCCACGGCTCAAAATCCTCATGCTTTTTAAAAAACCGGAACACTGACCAATCCGATTCCCGCTCAATAAACCTTTGAGCAGCAAATTCCAATTCCTCAACCGTCTCCGGTTCGGCGGTCAGAGAAGCAACGATAACATCCCCAAAACTCCCATGAATGTCACCGGATATTGTTTGATTTTGGTCAATGATGTTAATGCGTATTTCGCTCATAATTTAAGTTTCGTTTGCCAATATTTCATCAAATAGTCTTTTCCCATCATCGAAAATGTCCGTAAAATCTTTTAATAAATCAATCGCCTTTTGCACTTTTACCTCTTCCGGCGTTGTTCCGTGCAAAATTGAACTACGCAACTTCTTCAGATTCCAAAAGTCAGATGCTTTCAATCTTTTTTGTAGTCTTTTGTCAGCATTCTCGAACTCGTGACCGCGCCCGAAACCGCCTGCTTGCCGCTGCATTTACCTGCACATAATTCCAAACTTACGGAATATAAGCGTTCTGAACCGGCCGGTCGGCTGCGCTGCCGAAAGTTCGCTGCTGATAACCCAAAGTGCTTTGCAGCAAATACCAGACACCGTCGCGATAGACGGCAATGTCGGTTTTGCCGACGCCGTCGTAATCGGCCGGTACGGGTTTATCCGCCGCGATTCCCCAGCGGACGGCGCCAAATCCGAGAGTGCTTTGCAGCAGATACCAGATTCCCTCTGAGGGACGATAGACGGCGATGTCGCTTTTACCGTCGCCGTCGTAATCGCCGACCACCGGTTTATCGCCCGCGAGACCGAACTGCACGATCCCGACGCCGAGCGTGCTCTGAAGAAGATACCACGTTCCGTTGCGATAAACGGCGGCGTCCGACTTGCCGTCGCCGTCATAATCGGACGGCACCGGTTTGTCGCCCGCGAGACCGAACTGGACGGTCAGATCGCCGGCGCGCGTTTGCTTGATAAGCCACGTTCCGTTGCGATAAACGGCCGGATCGGCCCAATCGTCGCCGTCGTAATCGGCCGGCACGGGAATGTCGCCCGCCTGACCGCCGAGTTGGTATTGATACGAGTTGCTCTCATCGGCGGAGCTCCGAATATCCCATCTGCCGTCGCTGAAGTAAATTGCAAAATCCGCGTAACAGTCGCCGTTATAATCCTCCGGCACGATCGGGTCCGAAACGCTGCCGCCGAAGACTACTCTGGTAATTGTCGAGCTCGTAAGGCTCGATCGATAATTCCAAAACGCGTTTCCGCCGTTATTGTTGACATAAGCGAGATCGCTTTTTCCGTCGCCGTTAAAGTCGCCGACCGGACGGCAAGCATTGTTGGCAGTAATCGGAATATAACGGGCGACGCTGAAACCGGCGGCGCTGTCGCCGGCCAGCACGATCTTTCCGTCGGGCTGGATCAAAAGTCCGGTGCCGGAATCAATTCCCGACATTTCGGTCGCCGCAAATCCCCGAAAACCGAAATAAAGATCGTCCGAGCCGTTGCGGTTTAGCCGCTTGACGACAAACTCACGATCCGGGGCAACCGCCACATGATCCGGCGTGGTATTAAAGGGCAGTTCCAAAAATTAAGTTTCATTATACGTTAAAATCGTACGAGCTAATAACAGCAAGATAAAAGTCTCGAGAAATACTTAGAAAACTGGTGGAAAAGCGTTGCATTTCGGCGTTACAAAATGGCTAAGTTGTTGT
>JANLTD010000930.1:0-1893 GCA_031362765.1 Acidobacteriota bacterium
TTTTCAGTTGCCGATTTGGCGCAGGACGATCAAACGGGCGGCGTTGTGACGGGCGAAGCAAAAATTTACACTTCAAAGCGAACAGTCGGAATTATTGACCAAAAAGCCCCGAATGTTTTTGAAAACGTCACGGCAAATACAGTTTTGAAAGATTTTCAATGCGTTTCCGGAAGCAAGGAAAAAGAATATATCCTCGAAACGACAGCTTGTGTCGTTGCCGTTTTTGATTATGATAACGACGGCAAACCCGATATATATCTTCTCAACGGCTCAACCATCAACGCCGAACAAGGCAAAGAAAAAGCACCAAAATCAGCACTTTACCGCAATCTTGGCGATTGGAAGTTTGAAAATGTGACCGACAAAGCCGGTGTTGCAAACGAGCGTTGGGGAATGGGCACGGCGGTCGGCGATTACAATAATGATGGTTTTGCTGATTTGTGGGTCAGTAATTACGGAACTTCGCGGCTCTACAAAAATAATGGTGACGGCACATTTACCGATGTTGCGCCGAAACTCGATTTAGACATCAAAGGCTGGCATACGGGCGCGACCTTCGGCGATTATGATAAAGACGGACGGCTCGATCTGTTTGTTCCGGCGTATCTCGAATTCGATTTGAAAAATCTGCCGCCGTCGCCGCTTGATGTGGATAAAGGAAAATCGGTCGGCCGAAATTTTTGTCAGTTTCGCGGTCAGCCCGTAATGTGCGGTCCGCGCGGTTTGAAAGGCGCGAAAGATTCGCTTTTTCATCAGAAAACGGATGGAACCTTTGAAGAGATCGGCGACAAGGTCGGTGTCAACGATGAAGGTAATTATTACGGGTTTTCATCGGTGTTTGTTGATGTTGACGATGACAACGATCTCGATCTGGTGGTTGTCAATGATTCGACTCCGAAACAACTTTATATCAACAAAGGCGATGGTACTTTTGAAGAATCAGGCTATCCGTCGGGCATTGCCCTGAGTGAAAACGGGCGGGAACAAGCCGGGATGGGCTTGGGGGTCGGCGATTATGACAACGACGGGCGAGTTGATTTCCATATCACGAATTTTTCCGACGATTCAAATACGCTCTACCGTAATGATGGCGACGCGAATTTTACGGATATTACATTTCAAGCCGGGTTGGGGGAAACAACGATTCCTTTCCTGGGTTGGGGAACTTCATTTATTGATTTTGATAACGACGGTTGGAAAGATGTTTTGGTTGCTAACGGCCACGTTTATCCGGTGGTTGATAAATTCCAATGGGGAACGAGCTTTGCCCAACAGCTTTTACTTTTCAAAAATGGTAAACAACAGGCAAACGGTCAGTTAAAATTCGAGCGTGTTGGCGCTGCGCCAAAGAGTGGTCTGGCGGATGCGATCTGCGCTCGCGGAGTCGCGATCGCCGATTTTGACGGCGATGGGAAACCGGACATAATCACGTCAAATATGGATTCCGCACCGACTCTATTGAGAAACGTCAGTGGCGACAAAAATAATTGGATCGCTCTCAAACTGATCGGCGACACAACGAAAAAGACTCCGAAAGATGCGATTGGTTCAAAGGTCTTTGTTACTGTCGGTAAGCTGAGGCAGCGCTTTGACTTAACGAGCGGTGCGAGTTATGCTTCGCAAGGCGAGCAGCTTGTCCATATCGGTCTTGGCGACGCGACAAAAATAGATTCTTTGGAAATAGTCTGGGCAAATGGTCAAAGCGAAAAAATTCCCGTTGATAAAATAAACAAACTACTGACGATTAAACAAGGACAATAATCTTCAAAATAAATGCTTCAAAGAACTTTGAATGAACCGAAAATCGTCGGGAATTTAAATAAATTGGTCATTCCATTCACCGCTTAATTGAAAAAAACTGAAAAAAGTTGTTCAATATGTTAGTTCGGCTTT
>JANLTD010000932.1:0-2824 GCA_031362765.1 Acidobacteriota bacterium
TCCACGTCGGGGTCGCATCTTTAAGCTACGGAATCGCGCTTGTTTGTTTTGTTGTCGCAGTTCTCTATCTTTTGAAAGACGGTCTGAAAGTTCAAACGATGGCAATCTGGACAAGCTTTTTCGCAATTAGTGTTTTTGCGACGATCAGCAAATTCAGCGTTTTTTCGCCAGGCACTTTCGGTAGCTACACGGCCTCGACCTTTGTCGGTAATTCAAAATTTGCGCTTGGACTGCGTGCCGATATTCCATATGTCGGCTGGTTTTTGGTCGGCGCGGGTGTTCTGCTGGTCGGAGTCATCGTCGCTTATGGAATGTATATTTCGAACGGGGATGAAAAAGCCAAAACTATCGGTTCGCGGCTTTTGCAGCTCGCGCTTGTCGCGCAGGGCGCGGGCATTGCGATGCTCGTTTATCAAATTAACAATCTTCAAAATGTCGTCGGTCTGATCAGCCCGACGCAATACGAAAAATTCGCGACCTGGATGCTTCAGCAGGAACAAGTTCCGGCACAGCAAATCAAAATGATGGGTTCGCAACAGTTATACGGCATTGCCGCGCAATGGATTCAGGAAAACGGCGCAAAACTGCACCTTAGCCTGAACGCCAATCCGGTCGAACTCGCCGCGTTGATCACGGCATTTACGGGAACTTTCTTCGTTTTGCTTTTCAGTTTCAAAACCGAAAAGATTCGCGCCGCGTTGCCTTCGGCGGAAACTCTCGACGGATTGATGTATAAACTCGCCGGAGTTGCTTTTGCCGGACTCGCGCTGCTTCTTATTACGGGTGCCGTTTGGGCAAATGAATCGTGGGGAAGATATTGGGGATGGGACGCCAAAGAAGTCGGCGCATTGGTTGCCTGGATCACTTACGCGGGTTTTATTCATTCGAGAATCGCCCGCGGTTGGACCGGCCGCCGTTCCGCCTATTTCGCGATCGTCGCATTTCTATTTGTTATTTTTACCTATTTGGGTGTCAGCTATCTGCTGCCCGGACTTCATTCATACGCATAAACAAGCAGGAGGAGCTTTATAAATTATATGAACAAAGAAAATACTCTATTTGGAGTGGTTGGATTACTTTTGGGTTTGATCGTCGGTTTTATGTTTGCCAATAACGTCAATCAAAAAGCGGTTGTGGCGCAAATGCCAGCGGCCGCCGTCAAACAAAATCCGAATATGCCGGAAGGACATCCCGACATCAACGGCAGCACAAATCCTGCCGCACCCTTGACGGTTTCGGCCGCCGATGTTCAGGCAGCAACTGAAAAAGCCCAGCAGGCACCGGACGATTTTCAGGCACAAATGAAAGCCGCCGAGGTTAATTATCAAAACGGCAGTTTCGACAAAGCGGTCGAATACTTAAAAGCGGCAAACAAAATAAAACCCGAGGATTACGAAGTAATCGCCAATCTCGGTAACGCCAGTTTTGACGGCGGCAATTACGCGGAAGCCGAAAAATGGTATTCGTCCGCGCTCGTCAAAAAACCCGAAGATGTCAATGTCCGCACCGACCTCGGGTTGACGTTCATTTTCCGCGATCCGCCGAATTACGATCGCGGGATCAAGGAGTTTGAACAGGTTCTGGCTGCTGACCCGAATCACGTTCAGGCGCTTCAGAATCTGACGGTCGCCTACACGAAAAAAGGCGATGCGGCGAAAGCCAAAGCAACTCTCGCAAAACTCGAAGGCGTGGATCCGACCAACACGGCAGTTGCAAAACTTCGCGATGATATTCAGAAGATCGCCGCGAAAAAGATGTAAGTTCTGACCTCATTTTAATCTCTTGAAAAGCAAAAACGGCAATCGTACAGGTTGCCGTTTTTTGTCTGACAATTTCGGTCTGATCTTAATAAACATCGCAATATCTTTTTGAAAAAGTATTTGAACTATTGTAACCTCAAGAAATACAATTATTAATCGAGGAACAGCAAATTTCAGCAAATTTAATGAGTGAAACAAATGACGTTTTGAGCGCGGATTTAATCGAAATTCGTAAAATTTTAGCGGGCGAAGTCAAACTCCGAAGCAATATTATCAAACCTTTGGAAAATGCCGTGCGAGCATTGAAATATCCGCACAAAAACGCGGTTGTTTTGGCAGAATCGTCGACGGCATTGGAAAACCCGCCAATCGAATTGGATTTACCGGATAACTATCCGTCGGCAATCGAGCAGCTTAAAACGATCGCCGATGAAAATCTGGCGGAATTGGAGTTCACTTTTGCCAGAGATCTGCGCGAGGCGTTCAGCGAAAAGGGCATCACGCTCGGCGGCAGTTCGGCTTCCGAATTGATCGCGGATCTTTTTGTTATCAGAGTGGATATGCGGCGCAAACAGGTTGATATGACTTTTTCGCGGCAGGCTGTGACAGACAAAAAGATCAAGCTCAATGTCGAACAGGTCGTCGCCGTTTATGAACGTGCCAGAAAAGAAATTTGCGAGCGGAATGTTGATTTGAATTCTCTCTTGGGCGAATTGTTCGAGGCTTATAATCGCGTTTTGAAATTGACGGATAAACCGATCGGCACACGGACGATAATTGTTGATTGCTATCGTGAATTGATTATGGTTCGCCAACCCGCTTCGTTTCGTAAAACGCCTTCAAAGCAGAAATTTCTCGACTATCCGAAAACGCATTTTGCCTTTGATATGATGCAGCTGCGCCGTTCGCAAAAGATGGTTTTTGACGGTCATCGTCTGAATTTGGGCACGGCAACGATTGATGTCGGAAGCGATTCGGCGCGGGCGATGTTCCTGGCGACGGATGCCAATGAAGGTCAGTTTATTCAACATTTATATTTTACGAAAGAGAAGTAAAGTTTTGAG
>JANLTD010000962.1:0-5615 GCA_031362765.1 Acidobacteriota bacterium
CTTTTGCACATCAAACCCGTAAATTTTCTAACGAACCTGAAAGTTTTGCAAATCAAAAGAAAGTTTTTGCAGTTCTACCGGGAAAATTAACAATACCACCCAAAAGTTTTACAGTTTTACCCGAAGATTTTGCAATGCCACCCCGAAAGTTTTTCAATTTCATCCTAAAGTTTTGCGCCTTGGCCCGAAAGTTTTGCAGGCGGGGTTTGGTATTTAAGTATTGCGCCTTAAAAATAAAAAGGCGAAGGGAATTTGTCTGCACAAAATTCCTTTCGCCTTTTGGATTTCTCTGATATTTTTCAATTACATCAGCATCAGGATCGGGTTTTCGAGCATTTGTTTGAATGTTTGCAAAAACTTTGCACCGGTCGCGCCGTCTATCACCCGATGATCGCACGACATTGTAACGCTCATTATGTTGCGAATGACGATCTCGCCATTTCGGACAACTGCCGTCGGAGCTGCACCGCCGATCGCGAAGATCGCGGCTTCGGGAGGGTTGATGATTGCTGTGAACTCCTTGATGCCGAACATTCCGAGGTTCGATATCGAGAAGGTTGCGCCGGTATATTCTTCGGGTGCAAGTTTTTTGTCGCGGGCGCGTGCCGCCAGTTCTTTGACCTCACGGGCAATTTGGGCGATGCCTTTTTTGTTGGCGCCGCGGATCACGGGCGTGATCAGACCTTCGTCGATCGCGACCGCGACGCCGACATCGGCGTCTTCATAGAAACGAATCTTGTCACCGCGATAGGATGAATTGACGAAAGGATGCCTAACCGAAGCGACCGCCGCCACTTTGACGATGATGTCGTTGACCGAAACTTTTTCATCGTCTTTGAGCGTCGCGTTGATCTGCTTGCGAAATTCGAGCGCGTTGTCCATCTCGATCTCGACCGTCAAATAAAACGTCGGGATCGGCCCGATTGATTCCGCCAAGCGGCTCGCGATGATCCGGCGCATCTTCGACGTGTTTTCTTCGCGGAATGCACTCGCTCCCTGAACATCGGCCGTTTGTGCAAACGAAGGCGCAACTGCGGTTTCGACTCTCGACTCCTGACTCTTGACTCCCGACTCAAGCGCCGCTTCGATGTCGCGTTTGATGATCCGACCCTGCGGACCCGAACCCGCGATCGTTTTCAGATCAATCCCATTCTCTGCCGCCATTCGTGCGGCGATCGGCGAAACGATCAGCCGACCGTTGTCGGATTTGGGATTTGGGATTTCGGATTGCGGATTGGCTTTCGCTACTGCCGCGACGGCTTTCAGCGCAGGAGTTTCTTGAACAGGTGCGCTTTTCTCCGCGTCTCCGCGTCTCTCCGTCTCGCCGTCTTCTTTGGCGGAAGACGCGCCGTTTGAGGAAGCCGGTTCGTCAAGAAGCGCGGAAAAATCCTCACCGGCTTTGCCGATGATGCCGATGGTTTGATTGAGTTTTGCATTATCGCCCGCCGGCACGAGAATTTTGAGCAAAACTCCGTCTTCGAGCGAGGTCATTTCCATCGTCGCTTTGTCGGTATCAACTTCGGCGATCGTTTCATTCGCTTCGATCGCATCGCCTTCCGCCTTGAGCCATCTTGAGATCTGTCCTTCCTCCATCGTCGGAGAAAGCTTGGGCATTAAAATTTTATTCGCCATAATAATTTTGTCTATAAATATAAAATCTGTCTGTTAAGTTTTCGGCGGTTTGCCGTCAGCATACACAAAAACGTGAAAAACGCCGGTGCCGTATTCGATAACCGAATCTGTCTTTCCTTGCTGTTCCGTTTCGGCAAGTTTCTTCATAATAAAATTTTGTTCTTGGGCAGTCATCAATTTTCGTTTTATATCAAAAGCGCAACCGGAACTATGCGGGGGAAACGAATTTGTTTCGTTTACCTTAAACATCGCGACATCCGCCATACTTAACTGAATTTGATAATCGATCGGACGAGTCAGTCCGGTAATTAGCAAAGGGCGTTTGAATTTCAACAGATAAGCAGCGGCAATATCTTCCAGCAATTTCTCTGCCTGCGGATTAACCATTCTGAGAAGTCTGATCCTGATTTCTTTGCGGTCTTGAGGATTATTCAGGTCATAGTTTGTGCCGTCAAAATCATCGGCAAGGTTTTTAAGCGTCTGATACTTGGGCGAATCAGGCTTTAACGGTGTCGGACCGTCCTCAAAACTATAAGCAGTAAATTCATCGCCGGTCGCCGAGCCGCCAACTTCGAGAACATATGATTCCGTTACTATCGGTAATTCAACCAATTCACCATTCAAACGCTTGGCGGCAAGGTCGGCAAAATCAAATGGCTTTTTGTAACGCTCAGCAACCATTTCAGTCATCTTGGCTAATTGTTTGATTATCCCTTCGGTCAGCTCTTTGAGAACAACCAAGCCTTTCGGGCGTTCGCCGGTCGGAGCGGAGCGTTTTTGATAAGCTTTGTTGCTCTGTTCTCCAAAAGATGGACCCACTACATTCGCCGCCGTGTTTGCATTTGAATTGTTTTTTACCTGCGCTGTGACGTTTTTACCGGAATCTCCAAAATATCCGATCAAAAGCAAAAGGGAAACGAAAAGCAGTAAACAAAGAGCATATTTTTTGTTCATAATTGTTTTCTAAGTGTTAGTTTTCCGCCTTGATAAATACAAAAAGCCCGTCCCAAATCCGACTAATTCAATCTTTTTGCCCTAATCATCTGCAAACGTTCTTCACTTGTTTTCTTGCGCTCGTTGTAGATGCGTTCGCCGTCAGGCTCGTTCTTTTCGAGCCACAGATCTTCTAAAAACTCCAACTCTTTTTTGATATTCAGATTTTCACGCACTTCGAGTTCTTCCAGAATCTCAAACGCAAACTGTTCCGCGCCAAGAGAGTTCCAATCTGCCTGCAAAGCCTTATTCTGATGGCTTCCGGCATTGAGCGCAAACCGGTGACGGTTAAAAATCCCGTTTAGATTGAGCGACGAGCCGATAAAAACTTTCTCATTCGTCATATTACGAATTTGAAAAACGCCCATCGGCAGCCGCGTTTCCTTATATTCGCGTATTAAATCTTTCCGGTTCATCTGATCCTTTTATAAATAACAAACTTCCTTGACCGCCGCGACGATCTTAGAAAACTAAGCCGCCAGTTTTTCGCGCAAACGGCTGACAAATTCATTATCGTTGAGCAATTCTTCACGCAGTTTTTTCTTTTCCATCGCAGAGCGCAGAACGGCATTGATTTTTTCGGAATTTGATTCGTAAAATTCCAAAACTTCGGCATCGAGCAACAATTCGATTTTGACAAAACAATCTTTGAGCGTCATTTCGCCGGGCTCTGTAATGTGTCGGCGTTTGATGCGTCTAAGTCCTCTCGCTTTTAACTCATCACTCGTTTCCAGATATTCCAGTTTAGATTCGGCGTCTGTTTTGTTCATAACTTTTCACCATCCAATTTTCAGCTTTTCTTGCCGTGATGAAATGCAGTTCAGTTTCGTCCGGTTCGGCAAAAACCAAATAAATCAAACCATATTCGACGGTTAATCCGATAATTGCAAATCTGACTTCTTCATCCGTTGAATGTCTTTCATCGGTAAATTCGATGGCAAACGGGTCGTCGAAAACATCTTTTATTTTATCAAATTCGATTCGATGATCGTCTTTAACTTTTCACGCTTTGTCTTCGTTCCAAGTAAACTTCATCTACAAATAACAAACTTCCTTGATCGCCGCGACGATCTTTTCGACGCTCGGAAGTGCGGCAACTTCCAGATTCCTTGCATACGGCATCGGTGCTTCGACGGTCGAAATGCGCTTGACGGGAGCGTCCAGATAATCGAAAGCATTTTCCATTACCTGATGCGAGATCTCGGCGCCGACCGACGCAAAGGCGTGCGATTCTTCGGCAATGACCAACCGATTCGTTTTTTTGACGGATGCGACGATCGTGTCAATATCGAGCGGTTTGATCGTTCGAGGGTCAACGACCTCGACCGAAACGTCAAATTCGGCCTGCATGATTTCCGCCGCTTTCAGCGCCTGCGGAACGGTGAACGAACGCGCGACGATCGTGCAGTCGGTTCCGGTGCGTTTTACATCGGCAACGCCCAATGGAATTGTAAAATCGGGGTCGTCGGGAACTTCGCCCTTCATTCCATACATCGTTTCCTGTTCAAGAAAGATGACCGGATTGTTGTCGCGGATCGAAGATTTCAAAAGACCTTTGGCATCGGCGGCAGTTGAGGGCATGACGACCTTAAGGCCGGGAAAGTTAGCGTAGAATGCTTCGAGTGCCTGCGAATGCTGCGATGAAACCTGATAAGCCGAACCGTTCGGACCGCGAAAAACGATCGGAACGTTAAACTGTCCGCCCGACATATAAAACATTTTCGCGGCGTGATTGATGATCTGGTCAGATGCAAGGATCGAAAAGTTCCACGTCATAAACTCGATCACGGGACGCAAACCCGCCATCGCCGCGCCGACTCCGACGGCCGCAAACCCAAGTTCGGTGATCGGCGTGTCAACGACACGCTTGTCGCCGAATTCTTTCCAAAGCCCGCGCGTAACCTTATACGCACCGTCATATTCGGCGACTTCTTCGCCCATGATGAAGACATTTTCGTCTCGTAAAATTTCTTCGCGTAACGCTTGATTGAGCGCGTCGCGGATTGTCATTTCTGCCATAAAATAATTTCAGATTTCAAATTTGAGATTTCAAATTCTATTTATCGAGTAACTTTGTTCTTTAAATTACTCATTTTCAATCACCGGAAAATCGCTTTCGAATCCTTCAGCAATTCTTTCTCTTGTTTCAGCCAAAAGATTTGCGTAGTTTTCACTGAACATCGCTGAGGTTGTTTTGTCGATTTGTGCTGAGAGTTGCATCAACGCAATATATTCCGCCGGATGTGCGAAATACAAACGCTCTTTTTCGCCAAATCTTTCAAAAAACTCAAACAAAACAATCGCTTCGTCCTCGGTGATTTTTAAATCGTATGTCGACATTTATGCAAACACGTCTGTAAAAAGGGCGCTTTCGTCAGGAAACGGACTTTCGTCGGCGAATTTGACCGCCGCTTCGACCGCTTCTTTCGCTTTATTCGTCAACTCTTCAAAGTCTTGGTCTGTGAAAACTTTTGCTTCCCTTAAAGAATCCTGAAACAAAATGATCGGGTCGCGTTCCTGATATTTTTTGATCTCTTCGGTCGTTCGGTATTTGCCCGGGTCTGACATCGAATGTCCCATATAGCGGTAGGCGCGGATTTCAAGCAGCGTCGGCGAGCCATCTTTTCTCGCCCGTTCGATCGCCCTGAGCGTCGCTTCACGGACAGCCATCACGTCCATTCCGTCAACAAATTCGCCGGCCATCGCGTAACCTTCGGCTTTTTTGGCGATGCTTGCGATGCTCATCGCTCGCTTTTGGGAAGTTCCCATTCCATATTGATTGTTTTCGCAGATGTATATGCAGGGAAGTTTCCAAAGCTGCGCCATATTCAAAGATTCGTGAAAAAGTCCCTGATTGACCGCCGCTTCACCGAAAAAGCAAAGCGTGACATTGTCAGTACCTTTATATTTCTGCGCGTAAGCCATTCCCGTGCCGACGCCGATCTGGCCGCCGACGATGCCGTGTCCGCCGAAAAATCCTTTTTCTTTCG
>JANLTD010001008.1:0-3367 GCA_031362765.1 Acidobacteriota bacterium
ATTTTGCAAATGCTTGATGGCTAATTCGCATCTGGTTAGGTCAAGCAATTCGCGAAACGAAGTGTTTTCGGCGGCGAGTTCGCGTTGCAGGCTGCGTTCGCTGAGTCCGAGTTCGCGGGCGACATCAGTAATATTTGGAAGCTCGGCGTTTAGTTGTTTGATTATTTTTTGCTGAACCTGAATCGAGCGGGTTTCTTGTTTGTTGAGCCTATTCAAACTCTGTTCTGCCTGGGCTTCAAAAGTTGAAAGCAGTTCAGAATTCGCCAATAAAATAGGGTATTTCAAGGCTTCGGCGGCAAAGATAATTTTGTCGAAAGGCTGCGAAAAAAGAATCGGTGCCGAGAAAATGCGTTTGTGTTCGGAAATGTCCGTCGGACGCGAATGGCTAAAGTGCATTTCACGAATCGGAAATTTCTTGCCGCTCAGGATTTCGACAATTGTCGCAATCGCTGATAAAGAGCATTCGATCGGCTGACGCGGCGTTTCGAGAAGATAATTTTGACGGTCACGAATTATTTCTATTTCGATCTCCGCTAAAAGTCCTTTCTTTACGATTTTGCCTTGCAAAGCGTCCGTGAGAAGATTGCTGTATCGAATCAGTTTTTCCAAAGCCTCGCCCAAATTCGCACAGCTCAGCATCACAAACCCAACCAAACCAAGCATCGAAGGATGATTTTGTTCGCCAAGATGCAAACCAATATCAGCATCGCCCGTTAATTCTTCCGCCTTTTGCCAAACTTTCTGCGAAAAATGTCCGGCAACTTTTTCGTCAGGCTTCGACAATAGATCAGGCGAAATGCCCGCCGATTCACAAAGTCCGGCGAGCGGCGCACCACGCGATGCGGCAAAATAGATCACATCCCGCAAAAACCCGACTGAAACCTTACTTTCCAAATCAAACTCCATAACGCGTTGTATCTAAATCTTTGCAGGTTGGCGGAAAATGTCAAATCTGAGTCGGATTTGGTCACTTTCAATTCTTTGAAGCCAAGCTATTCTTAATATATCAACCCTGGCACGAAAGGGAAAATTAATATTTTGAGGGAAATTATTATGCAAAAATATAAAGTCAAATTTATTCAATTAACGCTTTGGTTCGCATTTGCGACGACTTTTATCAGCGGACAACACAAACGGGCTATCGAAAATGACGTCACATTAGAAACAGACGCAGTTTTCGTTACCTCTTCGATTCCCGATCAAGCAACGAGGAATCCACTTTCAGATTTGAAACGCGGGGATGGCAAGCAAACGGTCAACAAAAGCCGCCGCGATATCTTTGATTTCTCTTTCGATGGCAAAACGAATTGTCCGCTAACGATTATTCTCAACTTCAATTTTGCACCAAATGGCGCCTTGCGATATTTGGAACAACCTCAAACGCCCAAATCAGTCGAGAATACTACTAATCGCTAACTGCAAAGCCATATCGAACACCATTTAATTATCCACAGAAAATGCAAGGTAAACTTATAAGAATAGAGAGGAAAAATATGAACTTAATTGTCACCAAAATGAAATGGATCATGCTCGTGTCGGGACTTCTAACCTGCACGATGCTCTATGCCGCAATTGCGCCGCAAGCCGCACTAAACTCGATCTTCGGATCATCGCTCGAAGGTCCGCCGGCCGGGATAGTCGTCCGAAGTTGGGGCGTGCTGATTTCGCTGGTTGGAGGGATGCTGATTTATGGAGCCTATCATTTACCGAGCCGCCCGCTCGTGCTGACCGCTGCGATCATCAGCAAATTAATTTTCATTACGCTTCTACTAACTTACGGCGGACCATTTCTCGGCGCGCAAACATTCGTGACAATTCTTTTCGATTTGGTTGCGGCCGCCGTGTTCATCATTTATCTTATTGGTGCGAGGCCAAATAGAAGCATTTCATAGCAAACTTTAACTAACAACTTTTATGGAAGAATCAAAACAGACAATCAGCCTGATTTTTGACGTCGTTAGATTTCTATCAGTTGCATCAATGGGAATTTTTGCCGGTTCGATGCTGACCGAAGGATATGTTCTTGTGCCGTATTGGCGTTCGGTTTCAGCTGCCGATTTCTTCGCATGGTATGCGGCTAACGGACAACGGCTGCAAGGATTTTTCGGTCCGCTGACCTCTATAACCGCCGCTCTCGCTATTTCTGCGGCACTCGTATCGCTGTCGGAAAAACATCCAAACCGTTGGTTTGCAGTCCTCGCAGCCGTAATTTCGGTCGCGATCATCTCGACCTTTTTCCTTTATTTCAAAAACGCAAACGCGAGTTTTGCCACTGCCAACCTCAGCGTTGAGGAATTGAAAAAAGAGCTGACTCGGTGGTCAATCTGGCATTGGTCGCGAACAGGGCTGAGCTTGACTGCACTTGCTTTGTCAATGATTTCCCTGTGGAAACGCTGAGATTGATGGAAACATAGGAAACAAGGTTTTGAGAATACCCGTAGAAGCGGAAACGTGGGATAACTTGGACGAAAGAATTGAAAGTGCTGAATTTAACCTGTTTTTAGAGGGAACAAAAATTACTCAAGAGCCGTAAGTCGGTGAGTCGGGTATTTTGGTAATCGCAAGTTTGTTGTTTAACTTCAGCTAACATTCGGCAAATCTATTAGATATTTCATCGGAGAACAAATGAAAACCGCAAAACTATTTACTTTATTTATTGTTGCATTCATAACGGCAACCAACGCATTTGCACAGCAGAATGTACAGAAAATTGATAGCTTACTCAAGCAATATTACGCCTACGGACAGTTTAACGGCACCGTTTTAGTTGCTGAAAAGGGCAAAATCATCTACGAGAAAGGCTTTGGGCAGGCGAATATGGAATGGGCGATTCCGAATCAGACGGACACGAAATTCCGCATCGGTTCGGTGACCAAACAATTTACCGCGACGCTCGTTTTGCAGCTTGTCGAAGAAGGCAAAATCAAGCTCGAGGGCAAACTGAGCGATTATCTGCCGGATTATCGAAAAGATACGGGTAGCAAAGTAACCGTTCATCAACTTCTTAACCATACTTCGGGCATTCCGAGTTATACGAATCGCCCCGATTTCTTCGCGGAAGTTAGCCGTGATCCATATAGCGTGGGGGATTTCGTCAAAAAATTCGCAAGCGGCGATCTTGAATTCGAGCCCGGAACAAAGTTCAAATACAACAATTCCGGCTATTTTTTGCTTGGCGCGATTATCGAAAAGGTTACCGCTAAATCTTACGAAACGGTCATCACCGAACGCATTTTCAAACCGCTCGGGATGAGCAATTCCGGCTATGACAATTCGCCTCCAATTCTGCAAAAGCGCGCCAACGGTTATCAAAAAACCCCGGCAGGTTATGTTAATGCCGCCTATCTCGATATGTCCCTGCCATATG
>JANLTD010001028.1:0-7756 GCA_031362765.1 Acidobacteriota bacterium
TGCCGCTCGTCGGAGAGCTTCAAGTTGTAATCGCCCATGTGGCATTTGAGTCGGTCGCCGGAATGGAACGCGCCGGTGTGCATGGAACTCAACACCGTCATGTCCTTGAACAAGTCCTTGCCCGGCTCGGCGAGATAGCCGTAGCGAATGTTGCCGTGCTTGTAGATGCCGTAGCCCGGCTTGCCGAAGTTCAGGACGCGATACCGCTCGTTGCTGATGTTGCGGAGCCGGTTCACCACGTTGTTCGGCGTGACCACCGGATTGAACATGTCATAGCCGAGCCAGCCGCCTTCGAGATACCAGTAGATGAGGAAATTCGGATTCTCATTTGCCTTCGCGGCGTCGCCGGCCAGCTTGTTGGTCTTGGCATCTCTGGGCGCGCCATAGGCGGCGAAATAGGAGAGGAAATCCACGCACGTCAGCGCGGCCGCGGTGACACCGACATTGCGCAAAAAACTGCGGCGGCTGGTAATTTGTCGGTACGTTCTGTCCGCTATAAGGAGCCTGATAAGCGTTAAAATTCGCTTCTTCAAACTTACGCGTCCGGTCGGCGGTTTCGACAGGTTCTTCGAATTTCTTTGTCTCGCCGTTGCTCTGTGGCAAAGTATTGGTTTCTTGCGGCTGCGTTTCAAACGCAACTTTTTGCGGAAATTCGGGATCAAGCGGATTTGTATCGAATTTTTTCTTTTTTGCCATCATTTGACCTTTCTACGATATTCTAGCAAATTTGGTTCGACAAATTTAATCGAAAAGTTTCGATTGGTTCGCCAGTCGATTTTCCCGATCTTTTACCGCATAAACGATAAATGGAAGAAAGAGAAAGCCGACTCCTAAACCAACCATGATTTGTGCGACTGAAACAATTCTGTCATCGTCGCAAACCGGACAAGGTTTCGGATTTTCTATATCAATGCCATCGCACAAAAATCCTTACATCCGATCGTCAAAAAGATAACAGTTTTCAGGCCGCACCCAATTTGCGCCGATTACGCAAAAGAGAAACAGAACAAAAGCAATAACAATCAGAAACGCTTTTTGTAAATCGCTTTTGTTCATAATTCAAAACTCAAGGCAAGAATAACGCGTGCCTTAAATTTATTCAACAATTTTAATCCCGAGCTCCTTGAGCTGCGAAACGTCCACAACGCCCGGCGAATCCATCATCAGATCCTGCGCCGACGCGGTTTTCGGAAACGCGATCAGGTCGCGGATGTTGTCGGTTTGCAGCAATGCCATCAAAGTTCGCTCAATTCCCGCTGCAAAACCGCCGTGCGGCGGCGTTCCGTATTCCAGGGCTTCGAGAAAAAATCCGAATCTTTCACGCGCCTTTTCCTTTGATAGCCCGAGCGCTTTGAAATTCAATGCCTGAACTTCGCTCTGGTGAATCCGGATCGAACCGCCGGCAACCTCGATTCCGTTGATGACCGCGTCGTAAGCCTTGGCGCGGACGTTCCCGAGCAGATGATGCTGCGCGTCGTCCTCAATTGCGGTGCGGAACATTTCCAGATCTTCGTCCATCGGTGATGTAAAAGGATGATGCGCCGCCGTGTATGTGTCGCTGTCTTCATCGTGTTCAAACATCGGAAATTCCGTCACGATAAGCGGTTTGAACACATCTTTCGGGATCAGACTTTCGCGTTTCGCAATTTCCAGACGCAGTGCGCCGAGCGCGGCGGCGACAACCGATTTTCTGCCCGCGACGATCAATACCGCGTCGCCTTTTTCGGCTTTTGCGGCGTTTGCTAACTCCGCAATTTTCGCTTCACCCAAAACTTTCAACAGCGAAGATGTCGTCTCACTCTCGCTAAGTTTGATCCAGGCAAGTGCGCCCGCGCCGTAGCGTTTGACGAATTCCTGCAAATCGTCCAGATTTTTGCGCGAATAATCAGCTTTTCCGCGCGCGACGATCGCTTTGATCTCGCCTTTGTTTTCCAGAACGGACGCAAACGGCGCAAAATCAGTGTCTTTCAAATTTTCAGACAGATCCGTGAGCTCCATTTCAAAACGCAGATCCGGCTTATCGCTTCCATAACGGCGCAAGGCTTCGGCATAAGTCATTCGCGGAAATTTTGCGGGCAGTTCAACGCCGATCAGTTTGAAAATATGTCCGTATAAATTTTCGAGCAAGCCGTAAACAATTTCCTGATTAGTGAACGACATTTCGACATCAAGCTGCGTAAATTCGGGCTGCCGATCGGCGCGCAGGTCTTCGTCGCGGAAACATCGCGCGATCTGATAATATTTGTCAAAAGAGGCGATCATCGTCAGCTGCTTTAAGATCTGAGGCGATTGCGGAAGCGCGAAAAACTTTCCGGCGTGAATCCGTGACGGGACCACGAAATCGCGCGCGCCTTCGGGCGTTGATTTCAGAAGGATCGGCGTTTCGATCTCGATAAAATCCTGCGCGTCCATAAATTCACGAATTCTCGAAACAGTTTTTGCGCGCATGATGATGTTTTGCTGCAATTTCGGACGGCGCAGATCCAAATAGCGATATTTAAGCCGCAGATCTTCGCTCGCCAAATTCTGCGAACCGCCCTTTTCGAGCTCAAACGGCAAGAGTTTGGCGTCGTTCAGGATCAAAAGTTCGGTGATATGAACTTCGATATCGCCCGTTGCGAGCTTTGCATTATGCGTTCCGTCGGCGCGTGAAAAAACTTCACCAAGGACTGCCACGACAAATTCGCCGCGCAAGGTTTTCGCCTTGGCGTGTGCTGCCCGAGCGGTTTCTTCGCTCAAAACAACCTGGGTCAAACCGTACCGGTCGCGAAGGTCAATAAACGTGAAAACGCCGAAATCGCGCTTTTTCGCAACCCAGCCCATCAAAACAACTTGTTTGCCGACATCAGTTTCGCGCAGTTCGCCGCACGTATGAGTTCTCTCTAAACTTCCTAAAACGTCTAACATAAATTTTAATTGTTCAGAGTTACGCCTTTAGACGTGAAATTCGCTACATAACAGGTAGCTCAAATTTGATGCCGAACTTTTCTCTTTCCGGTCGCCAATCACGCCTAAAGGCGTAACTCTGAACTTACCCAAAATAAAAAAACGCCTTTCGATTTGGCGACAAACGAAAGGCGGAACGCTGAAATTAACGCTCTCGCCACTCAATTATTGTCGTTATTAAACCGAACTGCGTTCATAAAGATTAAAATATAAAACAGTAAAAATGATACAAGATTGATGCCTTAAAAAGCAAATTCATCAGGATTATTACCGATCATTGACGGTTTAATTGGGTAAAAATACGCGGTTCGGGAGTGATATTTCGCACATAAAGGGATTGTTCAATCAAAATCAGATGAATATTTTTTATAAACCTATCTGTATCCGTAATTAAAGAATAAGCCGGTGAGGCACGAAGATTGCAACTTGTTTTTTTTGAAGCTGTAGCTTCAATTTAAGTCAAAAATTTTTATTCAGCAGGAGGTAAATATGAATAAAGAAAAAGATGTTATAAAAGAAACTGCTCCAAAGCAAGAAACGGCGATCATTCAGCCAAAGGCTGAAACATACGAAAATTCGTTTCCGATGTTTGTCGAAGCGGAAAAAATGCTCGAACGTTTTGCCGAGTTGACCAAAGAAACCACGCAAAGAGCGTTTGAATATTTTCTCAGACGCGGCGGTGATTTCGGACAGGAATTCGAAGACTGGTTTCGGGCGGAAGCCGAAATTCTGCTTCCCGTCAAGATTGAAATCACCGAAACTGACAAAATGATCAGTGTCAACGCCATGGTTCCGGGCTTTAAGCCGGAAGAAATCGAAATCAGCGTCAAGGACAATGTTTTGATTCTCAGCGGCGAAACTAAAAAGGAAGACAAAAAAGAAGATGCAAACACGATTTACAGCGAATGGCGCAGTAATCGTTTCTTCCGGCAATTAACGCTTCCCGCCGAAGTTAACGCAGAAAAAGTCAGAGCACATTTAATCGACGGCATTTTGCAATTGAAACTGCCGAAAGCCGCGCCGCACGAAGCCAAACACATTGCGGTTTCCGCCGGATAAAATTGATGGTGAATCGATTGGTAAAAATCAAGAAATTCCGGACTCCGCATTGCGGAAGCCGGAATTTTTTGTTTAGGATTTAAAAATATGCTTTCAATGCGGATCAAGTTTTGAAAATCGGTGAGCTGAAAAGTTTTTTGAGCGGATCGCCATTGCTTTTTTTACTAGTCCGGGCAAATCCGCCCAATCCGCGTTCATTCGTGTCCCATTTCTTAATTCTCTTCTAAAAATAAAAATGGGCGAAGTAATAAAGAATCGGTGCGTTGAAAAGCAAGCTATCCAGACGATCAAGCAAACCGCCGTGTCCGGGCAAGATATTTGCCGCGTCTTTCGCGCCCGCGCCGCGCTTCATCGCGCTTTCCGCCAGGTCGCCGAAAAGTCCGACGATTGACATCGCGATCGCCACCGGAATCGAAAATTTATAAGGCAATTCCGGGAAAAATGTCGCCGAAGCAAGCACCGCCAAAGCCGAACTCAAAACCAACCCGCCGCCGACGCCCTCCCACGTTTTGCCCGGCGAAATTTTTGGAACGAGCTTGTGTTTACCAAAGTTTTTGCCGACGTAATACGCGCCCGTATCAGCGCCCATCACGACGAGAAAGAAAAATCCGATCAGTTTGGTTGAAAGATGCGGAATGAGTGTTTCGGTAAAACCGACGCGCAGAGAGATCAAAAATCCGCCAAGAAATGCGACATACAAAACGCCCAAAACCGTCACGCCGACGCCGGTCAGCATCTTTGAAAAATCCGCCTGAAAGCGAAAGGTTTGCGTGATCAAAACCAGGATCAGAAAGAGAGCAACCGTTAAAATCAATAAATCTGCGGCTTTACTCGGCGCATCGAAAAGAAACGCGACAAAAAATGCCGCCGCGCCCAAATAAGCAATTCCGGCATCGGCTTTGAGCTCGAGTTTTTTCGTGAGCGTAAAAAATTCAAAGAGTCCGGCGCCCAGTGCCAACCCGGCAATGACGAGAAAAAGCCAGTTCGCCTGCGGAAACTGCGGCAAAAGATACGGAAGGATGATTGATAAAATTAAAATCGGCAGTGCGATTAGTGCAGTTATTACTCTTTTATTCATTTAAAATTTTTGATTGCGTGAATCCGAGAAATTATATCATCGAGAAAAAATCAGTTTTCACTAAATTCTTTTATCATTTCAGGACTAATTTCAAACTTTTCTTTTTTGCCCGGATAATATTCAGTGAACATTCGGGAAATCTTTAATAATTCCGCCGAAGTAAATTTTCTCTCTTTTTGATAGATAAAAACCCGTCGACCGTCATCCAACGTAAATTCAAAAGGAAGTTTAACATAAGCATTACCGATCGTTTGCTGACTTAAAAATTGTTCGGCAAGAATTACAACAACTTTTTGGTCTTCCGGTAAAAGATGAAAACCCGGCGGATCGGCGACGACCGCGTAATCGGATTTATATAGCTGAAACGGAAAACCGTCGCGTTTATCAACATCGTTACTTATCAGAATATTTTTTTTCAAGTTTTGTAAATCCGGTTCAAACTGATAACAACCATTTATCAAAATACTGCTATTGAGACTAATTGAACTTGATAAAACATAAATCTTTTTGTCTGAGTCCGTGGTTAAATCATTTAATGTTATCAGTAGCTGATGGATCTGCTCCAAGTCATTTCTGACCTTTGGATAAAGTCTGACTTTCGGAAAAGCAAAACTGAGCGGATTCAGATAACTTTCGGCATTTGAAGAAAAAACGATCGAGAAATTTGCCAAACTAACCGCCAGCAAAACTAAAATGAAACTGATTTTCAAAGGAAAGCTGGTCAGTTTTTTGTAAACTTCAATAATAAACACCGCGACAAAAATAACCAGAATGGAAATCACCCAATAATAATGCTGAAGATCAATATCCTGCGTTTTGGTAAATAAATAAAACGTCACGGCAAAAAGAACGCTCAGAAAAAGCGCGAAACGCCGCAGGTTTTTTTTAACAAACATCGTGACAATTCCAAAACCACAAAGCGCAATGATAATTGATCCGAACTGCGCATAAAGTTTTTCAAAATCCTCTAAAATGTTTGCGTTATGCCGATACGCCGAATAAATGTCGCCATAATCGGTGGTCAGCATTTTAAACGCAATTTGCGTCGCTAAAGCAAAAAAGACCAAAACGGAAGTTGCGCCGATTATCAGAATATTTTTGAGCGAAAGTTTTAGATTTTTAATTCCTGTCTTGTCTTTGAAGAAAATAAAGATTTCTTGTACCGACATGGCCGCAAAAAATCCGACGACCCAATAAGCATACCAACGCCGCAGAATAACTAATAAGCAAAGGAGCAAACCGATTTTGATCAGTTCCTTCCGACTTTGTTCGGAAAGTTTTTTCCGAAAGTATAAATACAGTATCAGAAAAATCACACCAACTCCGGCAACATCAATATAGCCGAGTAGAATCGGTATCCAAAATTGCGGCAAAAGACCAAGCGTGATAATTCCGACAGTAAAAAACAATAATTTTTCGATTTTGCCCGAACCAAAATCAAAATCGGTGATCTTTCTTAAAAGAACCGGAAAAAAAATAATTATTGAAAAAGCGTAAGTAACTGCAATCGAAGAGATATAAGCAAGTCTGCCCGCCCCAAAAACATAGTAAAACGGCAGTAAGAGGATCACGCCCGTGTTGTTATAATCGGATTTGCGGATCGAAACATTTATCGAATCAAGAGCTTTAAGCGGTTTTTGTAGAGACTTTTGCCCCAAATCCGCGAACAAACTAAAATAATTTGAGTAATCCCAAAAATAAATATATCTTTCTTGCCCAACAAACCACAAAACAAACAAAACGATCAAAAGAAGCGTCGCCGTAAATAGAATCAGTAATGGAAGAGCGGCTTTAACATTGGGCAAACTATGTTTTAACCATTCCATCATATAAAAGCATCAGTTTCCAAAATACCAAAGATTCGTAAGCTAAGACACGCCGCCAAATCGGCGTTCACGTTTTTGAAAATCAATCATCGCCCTGAAAATCTCGGCGCGGCGAAAATCGGGGAAAAGCACTGGCGTTACGTAAATTTCGCTGTAGGCAAGCTGCCACAGCAGGAAATTTGAAATGCGAAATTCACCGCTCGTGCGGATCAGCAGGTCAACTTCGGGCAAATTTCGTGTGTAAAGATTTGCCTCAATGTCCGCTTCGGTCAGTTCATCGAGCGATTTTCCTTCTTTCAGTAAATTTTTCGCCGCTTTTTTTGCGGCTTCCGTGATCTCGGCGCGTCCGCCGTAGTTAAGCGCGACGCTCAGGATTGTTCCGGTATTTTTTGCCGTAAATTCCATCGCCGCCGCGAGCTGCTTTTGCAGATCCGCGCTCAAACCTTCAATTTTCCCGATCGCCTGAAAGCGAATATTGTTTTTATGAACGGTTTTCAGTTCTTTTTTCAGATACAGTTTGAGCATCTGCATCAAACCCGACACTTCATCTTCGGGACGTTTCCAGTTTTCGGTCGAAAATGCGTAAAGCGTGACGGCTTTGATTTGCAAACGGGCGCACGTGTCTAAAATTGAACGAACCGATTCCGCGCCTTCGCGATGCCCGAAAATTCGCGGTTTTCCCCGTGCCTGCGCCCAACGTCCGTTGCCGTCCATAATCACAGCAACGTGTCGGGGCAATCGATCGTACTCCAGATCAGTGGGAAGTTCTTTTAACAGAGTTTGCTTTGCGGTCATTTTTTCTCCCGAGATGCCGATGATTTGAACCGAACCAGACGGCGGATCATTG
>JANLTD010001059.1:0-3531 GCA_031362765.1 Acidobacteriota bacterium
CGTTCATCCTTGAAGATTAACTTGTCAAGGGACTTTCAGTCCTTTTTCAAACCTCTGCACTTCTAGTGCAGGGTCGTTTAGTTAATTTTTAATTATGCCTATCCTTCAATTATCTTTCGCCGCGTGAATTTTCCGTTTCCGTTTCCAGATCCACCGCTAATTTTCTCGAAGTTGGTTGATCAAGTGTTTCGATCCAGCGCAGCGATTCATCTAAAACTCTTAATTGATATTCTTTCCAGTTCGGATCGCCGATGACCGAGCCTAATTTGCCGCTGTAATAAGCGGTGCGCGGCGCACGAATTTTATCGGTCACGGTTCGGTCAACCGAGAGCAGCATCGTCGGAATTCCTCTTTCTTCAATCGTGCGGGCAATAATTCCGAGAGTTTGATGACAAAGCCTTGAAGCCGGAACGAGAAGCGCGGCCTGTACATCGTAGCTGACAAGGCGGTCGGCAATCCGCGGCGCAAGTTCTTTGGCAACCAGTGCGGCATTTGGAATATAACTCGACAAGCTCCACCAAACATTATTTAATCTGCCGATCACGCCGTTGACTTCGTATTCGAGCAAGCGATCAATCGGAATTTGTGCGTTGCGGTCTTCTTTGACCGCCGCCGGATCATAACCTTTGGCTGAATAGCGGAAGTCTCCGGCTTCGACCTCAATCGGAATTTCCCGAAAGTTCAAATCGCCGTCTTTCGAATCCAGATCAAACGGTTCGGTTCCGTCAATATATGCGCCGGCCGACGAGATCAACGCCAGATTCAGCATCGGAAGCGCACGGTGAAGAGGCGTAAAAGGTGCGTAAATGTTTTCGACAAAGGGATAATTTGTCAATTTTTCATCGCCCCGCCAATTCTTGAAGCGGCCTGAAAAATCAACGATTCCTTCAACTATTGCGCCTTTTCGGCTCGGCTTTGTTTTGCGCGTGATTCCGAGCGTGCGCTCGATATTTTCTCTAATCGTATTGAACATTTTTGATTTAAGTTAAAATTTGAATTGGTTTTTGTCTTCGACAACTATTTTTTTATCAGATTTTACGGCAATTAAAAAGAATGCAATCAGCGTCGCGAGCATTGCCGCAACCAGAACCCAAACCGAATATTCGTGCAGATTGTTGAACTGAATTCTGAGCGGGTCGTCAAGCGCAATTTCATCAATCGGTTTGCCCATCTGCGCTTTGACGAAGGAAATCCACAATGCGAGGACAAATTGCCCGACCGCACAAGCCGCCGTCAAAAATAAAAGCAAAAATCTTTCCGTCCAGAGAGTGAAACGATTCGAGCCGACAGAAGCGATAAACGAGCTCGCGAGCAAGATCAAGCCGATAACTAAGCCGCCAATGTTGACAATCGTCAGACTCCGCGAAACCATTGCACCCGCAAGTTCGCGAGATGGCAAAACAGCAAAGGCGCTCGGAGCAATCGCAAAACTGAAATAAACCGCCGCGCCGAGCCAAATGCCGATCAACAATAGCCTGATATTTGAAAGAAATTTCATAGCTTGAAACAAGTTTTTATTATGAAGTTTTTCACTGAAAAGGGCAAAAGCGCAGGCGAGGTAAAAAGTAAAAAATAATTTTTGATCTCTTTTTCGCGGCAAATGCTTGTATTCGGCCTCGGTTTTATTGCATAATTTTAAAGGCAAGCGCACAAGATTTGTCCTGCTTGAAAAAGTCTTCATTGATCCTACACAAAACCTATTATCTAAAATTTCGCCTAAATCATATGGAAATTGTTAGAAGCAAAAGTATTTTTGTTTCATTATTCTTATCGCTTATTGCCGCAATCTTGGTTATTTCTGCGTCGGCAATTATCGTCGGCTTTGCCATTTTTTTGAGCAACTATCTGCCGGCTGATCAAACAATACTTAGTTGGTGGAGCATTTTGATTCTGATCGTTGTCGCGCTGCCGGTCGGCTTTTTAGCGGAAAAATTCAGTTTCAAAAAGCTTCTGATAGTTGCCGTTCCATTTATCGTCATCTGGGGAATTTTATCTTTTATCGCGGCAAAATATTTTGCGGTCAACCTGTTTTTTATGCGGACGGCTTTCATCATATTTCTGCCTATTCTTTTCGTTCACTTCAAAAAACTCTGGCTGATTGATTCGGAATTGACGGAAAAATTGGTCGAACTCGCGTCAGCCGGACATATTCTCGAAGGGAAATCGGCTGATCTCAGAATCGAGAGCGGTCTGAAATTGCTCGAAACCGTCTTTCCTCTTTCCGAAGCGATAGTTTTCCGGTTCGACTTAAATAAAGGCTTAACGCCGGTTGGAAGAGCCCGCAGTGGACTTTCGATTGATTCATTGATTTTGCGGCAAAATGCCTGGCGCGAAAGCGTCGCGCTCTGCGAACGCGCTTTGGAATCGCGTACGACAGTCGTCGAAACAGATGAAAACAACGCTCAATCTCCACAAATTGCGCTGCCGCTGATTTATGAAGGCGTGGCGGTCGGAGTTTTGTTCGTCAATTTTCAACGCGATTTTGAACGCGCCGATCAATCCGTGCTTGAATCTTTCTGCGGACAGCTGGCGCGAAACTTTCAGCGAAGAGAATTGCGAAGTAAAGATTTGCCGAACAAATTCTGGTGGAGTTTTCTATCGACCAATTCGGCCGAGAACCGGATCGGCACAATGAGTTTGATAAAGAGTCTGATGAAAGAACAATCATTCAGCGCGGTCGCAAGTTCTTACCTAAAAGAAGCCCACGCGATTGCTTATCTCGACGGCACACTCGCTTATCTGAACCGCCAAATGCGCCATCTGGCAACAATAAATCCATCGGAAATTCACGAATTCGATCTATTCGGGCTTTTGGAGAATTTTAAGACCGACTCTTTCAGCGAACCACATCTCGCGATTCGGCGTGTTTTGCAAACGGGTGAGAATTATCAAAACGAATTGTATTTTCAAGATATGAACCGCACACTTGATCTGCAAATTTCACTCGTCAAAGTTCCGTCAGACGATGCTTCGATCCACGAAACCAACGTCGCGATGAAGCCCGCCTGTTTTCTGATCACCTTACGTGATATTTCGGCTGTCAAGGAAAACGAAAAATTGCGTTCGGATATGACAAGTCTGATGTCCCACGAAATTCGCACGCCGATCACAAGCATCAAAGGTTTTGCCGAATTGATTTTAATGGACGACAAGCTTTCGGAAGAAAACCGCGAATTTCTAACGATCATCGCCAATGAATCGCAACGGCTTTCAAAAATGCTCTCAACCTTTCTTTCGGTCTCAAATCTCGAGCAATCAGATAAAAAGGAAGTTACAAAAACGGCGGTCAAGCTTGATTCGGTTGTTCACGAAGTCGTTAAAGAACTACAGGAATCGGCTAAACGCAAACGGATTCGCCTGCTCGAACAGACAAACAATAGTCTGCCGCCGATCGCTGCTGACAAAGGTCTCATTCGGCGGGCCATTTCAAATTTGATTGACAACGCTATCAAATATAGCCCTGAAAGAACTTCGGTGATAGTTTCAACTGCTTTGGAAGCCGATTTTCTGCGGGTTGTCGTCGAGGATCGC
>JANLTD010001095.1:0-2263 GCA_031362765.1 Acidobacteriota bacterium
ATCTCCGGATGGCAATGTCCGGTCGAGCAAACCGCGACGCCCGCGTTGCAATCGAGAAAGACGTTGCCGTCAACGTCTTCGATCCAAACGCCTGAGCCGCGTTCGGCGACGAGTTTGTAATCGGGACGCGGATAGCTCGGCGTGACGTATTTAGCATCGGCGGCGATGATCTCGCGGCCTTTCGGTCCGGGAAGTTCGGTTTTGATGATCGGTTTTTGAATTTCTGTGGTCGGTGTCATAAATATTTTTCCTCAAAGTAAGTTTCGAAAGTAACAATGCCGAATAGATTCGACGTTCTAAAGTGCAGCTTTATGAGAAAGAAAGATTTAGTCACCCGCGAAAAGATTCGGGCGCGTGATGTCGGGACGAAGTTTTGCAATCGAACGCGGTGTCATACAAGTTTAAGCAATCATTAGACATTATCTGAAATTAGAAATTATCCACGAAGGGGCACGAAGATTTCACGAAGGAATAAAAAGGTTTGTCAATTGTTTGAAC
Source organism: Acidobacteriota bacterium (assembly GCA_031362765.1). GTDB lineage: Bacteria > Acidobacteriota > Blastocatellia > Pyrinomonadales > Pyrinomonadaceae > JAFDVJ01. Next base: position 499 of record JANLTD010001095.1, read on the forward strand.
ACTTAAAGGACAAACGATGATCAGCCAGTCGAAAATCAGCGAAAAAACTTCGTCTTTGCTTCGTGAAACGAGCATGGATAGTTATTTCAAATAATCTCTAATATATCAGATTGTGTTTTGAGTTTCAAAATTTGCGACTTTTTTATTCACGTGAAACAATTAATGTAATTCAAAACGTCTTTGGAGTTTGGGCTATGGTTTGTATTCAAATCAGGAATTCGGAGCCAATAGTGAATTGTCAAGAAATACATCGCCGATCGGCGGCTTCTTCCAAAGACCAAAAACCAAAGTCCAAAGACCAAAGACCAAATCAGTTACAAAAAATCTATGCAAAGTTCGAAAAAACATACAAACAGTTTAATCAATGAATCATCGCCTTACTTGCGTCAGCACGCGCATAATCCCGTTGATTGGGTTGCGTGGGGCGACGAAGCATTTGCCAGTGCAAAGGCCGAAGACAAGCCAATTCTCGTCAGTATCGGCTATTCGGCCTGTCACTGGTGTCACGTGATGGAACACGAATCGTTTGAAAACGAAGAAACCGCGCGCATATTGAACGAAAACTTTGTCTGTATCAAGGTTGATATGGAAGAACGCCCCGATGTTGACCGCATTTATATGGATTTTGTCCAGATGACAACGGGTTCGGGCGGCTGGCCCTTAAATGTATTTTTAACGCCCGACCAATTACCGTTTTTCGGCGGAACCTATTTTCCGCCCGATAATCGTTACAATATGCCTTCGTTTCAGCGTGTTTTGACGAGTGTCGCGGATGCCTGGCGCGATAAACGCGACGAGCTGCTACATTCCGCGAACGAGGTTTTAGGCGAGATGCGGCGCGTCAGTCTGCTTCAAATCTCGGGCGAAGGATTGGCGGTAGAACAACTCGACACGGCTTTTCAGAGCTTTGTCAAATACTTTGACGCGAAGAACGGCGGGTTTGGCGGTGCGCCGAAGTTTCCGCCCGCGATGAGTTTAGAATTTTTATTACGATATTATCAACGGACAAAAAATGAAAATGCCCTCGCGATGGTCACGCGCACCGCAACCAAGATGGCTTTTGGCGGCATTTATGACCAGCTCGGCGGAGGTTTTCATCGTTATGCGGTTGATTCGATCTGGCTTGTTCCGCACTTTGAAAAGATGCTTTACGACAATGCGCAGCTTGCACGTGTCTATCTACATCTGTTTCAAGCGACCAAGGACGATTTTTACAAACGGATCGCGGTTGAAACGCTCGAATACATCAAGCGCGAAATGACCGGCGCCGGGGGCGGTTTTTATTCGACGCAGGATGCCGATTCGGAAAAAGTTGAGGGGAAGTTTTTTGTTTGGACGCCCAAAGAGATCGAAGAGATCTTGGGCGCGGACGATGCGGCCGTTTTTAATTTCTATTACGACGTTTCCGACGAAGGAAATTTTGAAGAAGAGAATATTCTAAACGTCAAAAACACTCTGGCGGAAACTGCCGAAGTGCTGAAGATCGCGCCTGATGCTTTACAAATAATTCTCGAAAAAAGCCGGGAAAAACTCTTCATCGAACGCGAAAAGCGAATCAAGCCGTTTCGCGACGAGAAAGTTCTGACGGCCTGGAACGGATTGATGCTCGCGACTTTCGCCGAAGCAAGCGCAATTTTGGATAATCCTGATTATTTGCGCATTGCCAAGAAAAATGCTGATTTTATCTTAGAGAATCTGCAAAAGGACGGCTATCTTTTGCGGACATGGAAGGACGGCAATGCAAAACTCAACGCTTATCTCGAAG
>JANLTD010001172.1:0-7520 GCA_031362765.1 Acidobacteriota bacterium
TGCAAGATTCATTTTTTCGGGCGGCTACGGCACAGTTTATATGATTGATGATAAAGGAGATTTATATTGGAACAGACATCTCGGTTATCAAAATGGAACTGACAAATGGGACATACGGAAAAAAATCGGCAACGGGTGGCAAAATATGCGCGAGGTTTTTTCCGGCGGCGGCGGAACTATCTATGCGGTCAATGATGAAGGCAAACTGCTTTGGTATCAACACGCCGGTGTCTTAAACGGAGCAAATTACTGGATGAAAAACAGCGGCAATGAAATCGGCAACGGCTGGCTTTTTGATTTTGTTTTCTGAAAAATAAAAAACTCTGAGACGGTTTCGGCTAAATTGTCGCTCTAAGTTAGTGAGGGTGGAAAACACAGGATTTGCGCCCTCTAAAATAAATCTACAGGACAGTTTTATGATGATGAAAAAAATTATGAGTAGAATTTTAAGTTTGATGATGGTTTTCGGTTTTTTAGTATTTGGAGTTACCTTGGCTGAGGCCCAGAAATCATCGGTTAAAGTTAAAACGTGGGCAATTATTTATTCACGATTTATTAGTTTACGGGAAGGCGGCAGAAGTTTTTCACTTGAGAGCCAAGGCAATCTTGAAACGCGAAGCAAAAACAGTAAAACGAATCAAACGGTGGCGGAAACCGATTTGCAGGAAATCGTTAAGTTGCTTGCAGAACTTAATTTACCGCGGACGAAAACCAAAACTGTTAAAGGGAAAAAGATTTACGATTATCCTTACTGGAGTTTTACAATCGAACTCGACGGAAAAAGTTATCTGATGGAAGGATTGTCGTTTGGCGATGCGAAGTTTGTCGTTTTGACGGCAAAACAAAAGGGAATATTTGCAAAATTAAAAGAAAATCTAAATCAGGTCGGAGCAGTGCGGTAAGAAAATCTGCCTGGAATAAAGGCAAAACGCCTTTTGTTTGAAGGAGAAAAAAACTATGAAACGAACGAAATCGTTAAGTTTATTGGTAATACTCGGTTTTTTTGTGGTTGGCGCAGCTTTTACGGTCAAGGCGCAAAAACTTTCAAATAAATTCAAGACGTGGGAAATTTCCGAAGGGCGAAGCGGCGGTATTCGCGGAATGACCGAGCGGTATTCGCTTGACAGCAACGGCAATTTAATCAAGCGTCAAGGCTCGACTGAAACAACCCAAAAAATTGGCGAAACGGCTTTGCTGGAAATCGTCAAATTGCTTGGAGAACTCAAATTGCCGGGAACGAGAACGGGAATCGTCAAAGGTGATGGAATTTATGACGGCATTTATGGAGGTTTCACGATCAGGCTCGACGGCAAAGTTTATAAAGTCGAAGGCAAATCATTCTACAAAGAAACGCAGGTTGTGTTGACGGCATCGCAGAAAAAAACGCTTGATGAATTGAAAAGCAAACTGACAGAAATCAGAAGAACCGCATCAGTGGCAGAAACCAAACCTGCGTTGCCAACGGAAATCTCCGTTCAGCAAACGCCGCCGCCGATTATGACGGGAAAGAGTTGGACGATAGAAATTTACCGTCGGAATTGTGTTTATGATGGCGGCGATCTTCCAAACTGTTATGGCGAAACAATTTTCTGGCGCGGAAAATTGACCCGACGCGGAAAGAGTTTTGACTTTGATGCGGTTTGGCGAAACGAGAAAACCGGCGAAGAGGTGCGCGATAAAGTTACCTTGATTGATGCGGTTCGGGAACGAGTAGTGTTTCGACGCGACGGCGAAGAAAAAGAATATTTAGGAAAACTCCTTCGCGGAGGTTATAGAAAAGAAAGTCCGAATTTCATACGGGGAAACGAAGGAAATTGGAGAGCAACGATTGAATCGGAAACGGCTGATTTATCATCCGAGAGCAAAGATAATCCGACAAATAGTCAAATCTCACAATCCAATGTACCCGCACCAACTGAGGCTAATCCGTTGGCAAATACAAATTGGTTCGTCGAATCATATGGCACGCGGGACAGCCGACAGCAAATCTTCAGCAAAGGAAATACTGATCAAGGTGATCCGGCAAGCGGATTTGGGACTTTAATTGAGTTTTCCGGATCGAAATTCGGCGGTCGCATTGCCGGCTGCAACATTCTTAATTACGACTACACGGTGAAAAATTCAACAATCACGACCAAAAGCGTCTCAACAACCGTTATGGCGTGTTCTGTTGAAATAATGAAGCAGGAACGTGAAATCCACGCAGCACTTGAAACTGCTCATTCGTTTCGGCTTGACAGCGAGCAACTCGAAATTTTTTACAATACCGATAAAGTGATTTTTTTGCGGCAAGTCAAGCCGATCGCGCCGCTCGACCCGGCAAAGCAAAAAATGGTTTTCCGTTACGAGTATTGGAATTATGCACGCGAATTTCAACACAAAGGTTGGTATGTGGATGAGCAGGGCGGTGTCTATAAGTATATTTACGAAAGGGTTCTGGTTCCGCAAAAGCCTTCGGAAATCAAATTCAAATTCAAAGTTTCGCCGACACTTATCGCGCAGATAACGCCCGAAGTATTGACGGAAAAGCGCAAACTTCTTAAAAAGATTGAAAAGGGAAAGTATCGGGAGCTTCAAGGCGCAAATGATGCGGGAACACAAACGATCAGCGCGTTTATAGTTGATACTAAAACCGGCAAACTTCGAGAATTAATACTTGTTAAAAAGGGCGATTTTGTAGGCATCAACAACGCACCGGAAACTCAGAAATTAATAGAATGGTTATTTGGCGCAGTTCCCAAATTTTGATATTTACCCAGTCTCAATAGTTCCACAATTCAGAAAATTATCGAAAGATTTACAAGGCTTTTAGCCAAAATTACAAGCAACGCTAAATGGATTTAAGTTGTCATTGGCAAATGCCTTTTTACAAATTTGGATCTACTGAATGTGGATAAGCTATTGGGTTTTCAACTTTGTTCTTTGAGACGTTTTTATGTCAAAATCAGCCTTTGTCGCAATTTTTTAAGAAAAATTATGAACCACGCTATTCGCAATCTGTTTCCGGCAACGCAAAAATATAACTACTTAAACAGTGCGGCAGTTTCGCCAATGCCTTCCGTCGCTGTCGAAGCAGTTTTATCGCAATTAAAAGACGTTTCAGAAAACGGCTCGGTCAATTATTCCGAATGGATCGCGACCAAAGACCGCGCCCGCACACTGATCGCCGAAATGCTCAACGTCAGAGCCGAACAGATCGCTTTTATGCGAAATACATCAGATGGTTTTGCATCGGTTGCGAATGGCTTGAATTGGCAGAAAGGCGATAATATCGTCAGTTTTGAACGCGAATTTCCCGCGAACTTTTATGCGTGGCGAATGGTTCGCGACCGTTTTGGTGTGGAGCTTCGCCTGTGTCCCGAGCGCGAAGGACGAATTGATTTAGACGAATTTATCGCGCTGATCGATTCCGATACAAAGCTTGTGACGATCAGCGCGGTGCAATTTGCTTCGGGTTTTCGGGCTGATTTGGAACGGATCGGTCAAGCCGCGCGAAAATACGACGCGCTTTTTGCGGTTGATATCATTCAGGGTTTCGGCGCGTTTGGGTTTGATTTGCCCGCGCAATATGTTGACATCACGGCGGGTGCGAGCCACAAATGGCTTTTTGCGCCCGAAGGCTGCGGAATGCTTTATCTTTCAGACCGTGCGCGGGAACGCGTCCAACCGACACTTGTCGGTTGGATCAGCGTCGAAACGCCGTGGGATTTTGCAGACACCGGACAGCCTTTTAAGTCAACCGCGCTCGCCTGGGAATCGGGCACGGGCGGTTCGTCGCTTTTTTACGGGTTGGAACAGAGTTTGCGAATTTTGCACGAAACGGGTTTGAAAAATATCGAAAATTACCTTGAAGAATTGACCGATTATTTATGCGAGTTGATAGCTGCTAAGAACTATGAAATCATTAGTTCGCGCGCTGCGGGCGAAAAGTCGCAAATTGTTTGTATCGAACATCAAAACGGTGTCAGTTCAAATGTCATTTATAAACAGCTGGAAGACAAGAACATCATCGTTTCGCCGCGCGGAAGTCGTTTAAGAATTTCCCCCCATTTTTTCAATAACGCGGAAGACATCGAAAAGTTGGTGGAAAGTTTGCCGTAATTTCACCGGCTAATTTCTTTTGTTTTGTGTTTTTACAGGAAAATTCCGTTTTAACCGATGGATTACCGAGAATCAGTTTCAAAAAACCGATAGGTTTAAGTTAAAATATTAAGAAAACAATAAACTCTTTTTTTAAGGGCGGCATCTTAGAAAAGCGTTTCCTGAATATATATTGAAGACAGTTTTGGAGGATTTTAATGTTTCGTAAAAATTATTTGATCAGCTTTTTAACAATTGCTTTATTTTTAATGGGCAGTGTCACGGCTTTTGCGCAAAATGCGTCTTTTCGCGGCAAGGTCGAACTGACCAAAACGGACGGGACCAAAGTTCCGGTTGCCGGAGCTTTGGTCGAAGTTTACCGGGTTGATGTGAAAGTTACTTTGTCGCCAACAAAGACAGACAAAAAAGGCGTTTTTTCTTTTGCCGGTTTGCCGTTAAGCGCGCAGATCGTTTTTTCGGTCAGCGGTGCGGGCATCAAACCTGAGATTCAATCGGGCGTCCGCATTAAAGGCGACAATCCGGATATTCTTATACCGGTCACCGAAGGCGACGGCAGTAAATATACGGAAGACGAGGTTCGCCAGGCCGTTGCCGCCGGAGCATCAACTCAAACAACGGAAATGACCGCCGACCAAAAGAAGGCCGAGGCCGAGCGACTTAAACAAATTGCTGAAATAGAAGCTAAAAACAAAAAGGCCGTGGACACCAATAAAATTGTCAATGCGGCTTTGCAGGAAGGCAACAAAGCCTTCGAAGCAAAAAATTACGATTTGGCAATTGCCAAGTTTGAGGAAGGTTATAATACCGATCAGACTTATGCGGGAAGCGCGCCTGTGATGCTAAACAATAAAGCGGCGGCACTTATTAACAGGGGCACAGATACTTTTAATTCTTCTGTCAAAGCCGATGCGGCGACCAAATCAACTGCTATGGCGGCGGTAAAACAAGATTTTTCCGATGCGGTCAGTGCCTCTGACAAAGCCATGGAAATCCTAAAAGACGCGACATCAACCGAGGCAAACGTGCAAAAAGGTTATGAAGTAGAAAAATTCAGAGCATTGCTAAACCGAAAAAATGCGTATCGTTTAATGGCCCAAACCGGCGTTGAAAGAACAAAAGGTAAAGAGGCTTTGACGGCTTTTCAAGAATATATTGCGATCGAACCCGATCCTGTGAAGAAATCAAAAGCGCAGATCGATTTGGCGCAGACGCTTCAGGACTCCGATGAATACGAATTGGCGATCGCTGAATTTAAGAAGATACTTGAAACTGACGGGAATAATGTTGATGCCTTGGTCGGAGCCGGTCTCAATATGGTGACCGCCGGTTATCTGTTGCTCGATACCGATGCGGCCAAAGGTAAAGCCCAACTCCAGGAAGCGGCTAATTATCTTCAGAGATTTGTTGACGTTGCTCCGCCGACCCACAAATTGGTTGAATCGGTTAAAGCGTCGATCGCGGATCTTAAAGCTACACAAAATGTAGCTCCGACGAAAGGTAAAACAACAACGACCACGACAACTAAAAAGAAAAATTAAATTCTCAACAGTTTCGTTCCATTAAAAAGAAGTGCCTGAGCTTAAAACTCAGGCACTTCTTTTTTTAAGCATAATCTCTTTAAGACCAATGCTTGATTGTAATGCCTCAGTAAAAAGTTAGGAATTCACATTTTGACAAATGCGGGCGTAAAACAACCCTTCCTGACCTGAAATTTACTGTGAATTGATTGATAACCTTTCATCTTTTCTCAAATTAAAGGTTAAAAAGACCCGATCAAACCAATTACAGGTCTGGAAGGGTTGTTTTACGCCCGCTCTTTTAGCACAGATTTTATCTGTAACTTTTTACTGACGCATTACACTTTATTTAAAAGAATTCTTGACACTAATCAGTTAAACATATATGATGTAAATTCAACGGTGTTTATCATCGTTGAATATGTCTTCTCAAACAGAAGATCAACCGTAAAACTTCTCTAAACTCCTCTGAACCGGATCATATAAAAGGGTAAATTCCGAAAGCATAATGTCATCAAAACTTGGGGAAATTCTTGTCCGCGAAAATCTGGTCACATCGCAACAATTGAGCGATGCGTTGGAATACCAACGTACAAACGGCGGTCGTCTAGGTTCCAATTTGATCAAGTTGGGAATTATTTCAGATGACGTAATTACGGCTGTTTTATCGCGCCAATACGGTGTTCCGTCAATCAATCTGGAGCTTTTCCAAATTGAAGACGAAACCATCCGATTGATACCACACGAAGTTGCCCTCAAATATACGGTTTTGCCGATTTCAAAAGTCGGGGCGACTTTGACATTGGCGATGGCTGACCCGACAAATGTTTTTGCGATGGACGACATTAAGTTTATGACCGGACTTAATGTCGAGCCGGTGATCGCTTCGGAAGCGTCGCTGCAAAATTCCATCACGAAATATTACAGTTCGTCGAAAGCGATCGAAGTTGTCATGACGGGACAAGACGAATTCGGAAAGATCTCCGCGAAACTTGCACGTAACGGCAATGGCAACGGCAACGGCAACGGCGCAAAATCTGAACGAGAACGGCTGTCGGAATCTGACCTGAATGTTTCGCTCGATAAATTTACGTTTGAACCAAATTCGACCGCCGAAGAATTAGAAGTCTTAGAAGATAACGATGAAATTGATCTTGCCCAACTTGCCAGAGCAAGCGAAGATGCTCCGGTGGTACGCCTGGTTAATGTGCTGTTGGTTGATTCTTTAAGACGCGGCGCATCTGACATTCACGTGGAGCCGTATGAAAAAGATTTTCGAATTCGGTTTCGGATCGACGGCGTTCTTTACGACGTGATGCATCCGCCAATGAAGATGCGCGACGCGCTTATCTCGCGTTTGAAGATCATGTCGAAACTCGACATTTCCGAAAAACGCCTACCGCAGGACGGACGCATCAAGATCAAGGTGAAAATTGAAAACCGTGCGCGTGAATTGGATTTTCGTGTTTCGACCCTGCCGACGCTGTTTGGCGAAAAGGTTGTGCTGCGTCTGCTTGATAAAGACAAACTGATGCTTGATATGACCAAACTCGGTTTCGAGAAAGAAAGTTTGGAAATGTTCCAGCGCAATATTTCCAAGCCCTACGGAATGGTTTTGGTAACAGGGCCGACCGGATCGGGCAAAACAAACACGCTTTATTCGGCATTGCAGGCATTGAACACTTCGGAAACGAATATTATGACGGCCGAAGACCCGGTCGAATTTAACTTGCCGGGAATCAATCAGGTTCAAATGAAAGAGCAGATCGGTTTGAACTTTGCGGCCGCGCTTCGTTCTTTCCTGCGTCAGGATCCGAACATCGTGCTGGTCGGTGAGATCAGGGATTTTGAAACGGCGGAAATCGCCATCAAAGCCGCACTCACCGGACACTTGGTTTTATC
>JANLTD010001177.1:0-1556 GCA_031362765.1 Acidobacteriota bacterium
ACCGGATCGGTCTTCATCATCACATTCCAGACGGTTTTCAGATGCGAAGGATTATCGGCGACTTCTTTGACGATGCTGTCGGTATGAATATCGGCAGTTTCCGTTCCCGGACTGATGAGTGAATAAAAGGGGCGCACTAAAACGTGATTTGTCGTCACCACCGGGTCGGTCACGTCATCCACGATAATTTCCTTTAAGCCTTTGCGAATAACTTGTTTCATAGAATTGGTTTTAATAATTGAAGATTATGGGCAGGCGTGCAAGATGCACTTTCAAACTTATGATTTCACGAGAATTGATTGATTGTCAACAAACTGATAAATCAGCCCGAACTATGTAAAAACTTTCAAACGCCGTAAAGTTCCAAAGTTTTCTTTAGCTGACTCTTCAAAGAGAAATTATTTTCGACGGTTTGTCTGCCGTTCGCGCCAAATTTTCGCATCTTTTCTTCCGTCTGCAAAAATTCGATCAATCGCTCTGCCATCGCTTGCGCGTCATCCGATTCGACCAGAAAACCGGTTTCATTTTCGATGATCGCCTCGCGCGCACCCCCGACATCGGTCGCGACGACCGGAAGTCCGGCCGCCATATATTCCAGGATCGAATTTGAAAAACCCTCATTAAAGCTCGTCAAAACGCCCGCCGAACTAATGAGAAGAAGTTCGGGAACGCGCGTGCAGCGGCCGATAAGATGCGTGTTTGCTTCAATTTTCAACTCCTTCGCGAGATCTTTCAAATTTTCGAGCAATTCGCCTTCGCCCGCCAGAACAAAATGCGCGTTCGGGAATGTTTGCGAAACTTTCGCCCCAACACGCAAAAACATCGGTTGATTTTTGACCGTATGGCGAAGGTTGGCGACGAGCGTGATGAATTTTATATTTTCATCAATTGGCAAACCGAGTTCCGCGCAGATCGTATTTCTGTCCGTTTGTCGAGGCGTTAATCTCTGCAAATCCAGACCATTGTAGATGACTTTGACTTTCTCGTCCGCAACGCCTTCGGCAAGAAGATAATTTTTGACCGCTTCGGAATTTGCGACGATCGCATTTGCCTGCCGGAACGCAAATTTTTCGATTATTTTTTGCGGATGCGAACGCATTCCCCCGGTTTCGCGTTTTGAAGCGATTTTCACCGGAACTCGCGCCAACGCCGCCGCGCACATTCCGAAAATATTGGTGTAAAAATCGTGCGTGTGAACAATTTCGATCCGGTTATTGCGGATAAATTTCGCGCATTTTTGGACTTGCCGCAAAAAATTTACGTTGAAAAACGATGTGAGTTTGAATTCGGGAATTTGCGGCAAATTCAGTTGTTCGATTTCCTTGAGCAACACGCCTTCTTTGTTGAGAGTCGCGACAAAAACATTAAAAGTTTTATCTTCGTGCAAAAGCCGCGCGAGTTGCACGGCTTGACGTTCCGAGCCGCCCTGATGAAAACTGCCGATAAATTGAAGGACGTTTTTCATTGAGTTCCAGGTTTCAAGTTTCAAGTTTCAAGTTTCAAGTAAAAAATCCATCAACTTAGAACCTTGAACTTGGAGCTTAGAAACGTGTAAA
>JANLTD010001193.1:0-2704 GCA_031362765.1 Acidobacteriota bacterium
CGACCAAAAATCAGATCGTTTTTACGAGGATATTCCGAACAGTAATGCTGGTTTACTGATCGGCGGTTTTGGCGAAGATCTGCCGCATTACACCGTGCCTTATGAAGATTCTGACCAAACTTACAAAATCGTCTTTTCCGGGAATTTTCTGGACAAGGGCGATGAAAGTGAGCTTGATTTTGTTTATTCAGGCCCCGGTTTTACCGTCGGATTCGACGGAATATTGTTGGATAAAGGTGAAACTTTGGAAGCGACAATTTCAAACGATGGGCAAACAATCACGTTCAAAGCCAGTAACGATGCTGAAACACCCGATGTTTTCTACGCAATTGACCCCGATGAAGACGCTGTCGCCAGCTATTATTCAATGATCGAAGGCGTCAAATTAACCGCCGGAAAATCTCTGACATATGACTTTGATTTTGAGAACGGTAAACTTTTTTTAAGCGACGATGACGGTAATGAAGACGATTACGACATTACGCTGATCCGCGTCATTGGCGACGGAACCGAACAAGTTTACAAACAAGATGATCTGGACATCGGAAAAGCCGATAAATATGAAATGGATTTCGGCGACTGGGACGGCGAAGGCGAGATGTGTTTCAAAGACGACGAAGACGGCGACGGTTTTGACGACGAAAAATGCACAGAAGAGCCGAACGAAGATACTCAATAAAAAGAAAACAAAAGCGTATTGAAATTATTCGGTTTTAAATTTCATTTTTAATATCTTCTATGATAAATGTTTGGTTCGTCAACTTTCTTGGTTTTGAGCATTTCGCGTAATTCGAGAAGCTGCGATGCGAGTTCGGTCAAAGCCTGCCGACGATCGGAATTGATCACAAATGGTTTGTTTTCAATGATATCTTCTTCCGTCATATCCAATTCCGCTTCAAAATCTTCAAGTTCTTCAAATTCTTCAATTTCAGGTGTCGGAACCGGAACCGGCTGGATAAAAGTTTCGGGGCGGATTGGTTCAGCCGGAACAATTTTCAAACGGCTTGTTTCACGCAACTCAAGTTGGAGTTTCTTTTTAGCGCCGGCAATCGTGTAAAGTTCATCATACAAAAGTTCTTTGATACGGAGCGCGATCTCGACATCTCGGCGGCGATAACTCCTTTGTCCGGAACGATTTTTTTGCGGTGAGAGCATCGGGAATTCGGTTTCCCAATAGCGCAGGACATGTGCCTGCACGTCAACGATGTCGCAAACTTCGCCGATCTTGAAAAATATTTTTTCCGGTATTGAAACTGCCGCGTATCCCATTTTTTTCCTCTTTTGTGTTAAAGTTTTTTATAAATGATGCCGCCGTTATTGTAAGCGTTTATTAGATTTGTGTCAATATTTTTTATGCCGTCCGAATTTCAGTTCATCGAAAATCTGAAAAAACAATATTCTTTGCCGAAAATCGGCGACGATTGCGCGGTTTTGCCGAAAGATTCCCGAACGGATCTGGTCATCACCACCGATCTGCTGGTCGAAGATATTGATTTCCGCCTCGAATGGTCAAAGCCCGCATTTATCGGGCACAAAGCGCTCGCCGTTTCGCTCTCGGACGTTGCCGCGATGGGAGCAAAGCCTGTTTGGTCAATGGTTTCGATCGGCGTTCCCAAACATATTTGGAAGTCGGATTTTGTTGACGAATTTTACCTTGGTTATATGAATTTAGCGAGACTTTACGGTGTCGAACTGGTCGGCGGCGACGTTTCAAAAACGCCCGACAAAATGGTCATTGATTCGATCGCGGCGGGAGAAGTTGAGAAAGGAATGGCAATTTTGCGTTCAGGTGCAAAAGTCGGTGATTTAATTTTTGTAACGGGTGAACTCGGCGGAGCTGCGATTGGATTAAATCTTCTGGAAAATGGCGAGAGAGTGAACGAAACTGCTCACCAAAAAATACTAATACGCCAACTTGCCCCGATTCCGCAAATCGAAATCGGACAAATTTTGGGCGCGAAAAAACTGGCAACGGCGATGATTGATCTGAGCGACGGGCTATCATCTGATTTGGCTCATTTATGTCAGTCAAGCAAAGTCGGCGCGAAAATTTTTGCCGACCGCATTCCGATCGCCGATCAAATATTAAATTTCAAATTTCAAAACTTAGACAAATTTTTCTTCGCTATTAATGGCGGCGAAGATTTTGAACTGCTATTTACGGTAAATCCGAAAAAAAAATTTCTGGTTGAAAAAGAACTCCAGAACCATCAAATTTCGCACCTCGGAGAAATCACTTCAAATACAGAAATAATTGAGCTTAACTCTGATTCAAAATCACAATTTTTAGAACCCAAAGGCTTCCTCCATTTTTGACAAAACTTCACCTTCGCAAAAAATATTTAAAAAAAATGCTTGACAAGCGATTTTAAACCGTGCTAAAACTTTCAACGGTTCGCAAAAGTAGCGGACAAATTTTTATAGGAGATAATTTTTGATGCCACAGAGTTGGATACATACAAACCGAAAAACGATTGGCTTCGCCGCAAATAATGAAATGCGGTTTAGAAGAAGTCTGTCGGTCGGCGTATGTGCCAAATTTGAAAATTCAGATTATCAACCGACCAACGGCGGCTTAGATTGTCTTGGAAGAAAGATTTAGAAAAGCGGGAGCGGCTATGTTTCCGCTCCCGAAACGTAAAAAATTAGCGAGTTGTTGAACTCAGAATTTGTTTTTGGAGCGGTGACGCGAAAGTTCTCGAAA